>DATNKQ010000053.1:0-7869 GCA_035603315.1 Thermoanaerobaculia bacterium | reverse complement strand
CCCGCCAGGCGGTCGTCGGAGAGGGCGTCGTAGGTCACCAGCGCGACCCGCCGGGTCATCACCTCCTGCAGCATCGTGCGCGAGACCGGCACCTCGGCCCGCGGCCGCAGCTCGACCTTGTCCTTGATCCGCGCCAGCTCGCAGACCAGCTCGCCGGCGTCGTTGCGGAGGAGGATGAAGGCGCGCTCGACGGGCAGCGCGTCGTAGGCGATCTCGAGCACCCGGACGAGCACCTCGTCGATCGAGTCGGCGGCGATGAGGACGCGTCCCAGCCGGGTGAGGTAACCGAACATCCGGTTGGCGAAGCCGTCCTCCCCTTCCCGCCGCCGCTCGGCCGCGGAGGGCGGCCGGACCCCGGTCTCCGCCAGGCCGTAGACCGCCGCGAAGTCGGCGAGCGGCCGGATGATGGTGGCGTTGGCGATGCCGGAGGGCTCGCCGGCCGCGGGCGCTGAGGAGGGCGGGGGGGCAACGCTGACGGCGGGCGCCGGCTGCGCCTCGACCACCAGCTCGAAGACGCCGATTGAGAGCCGATCGCCGGCTTCGAGGGGGGCGCTCTTGATCGGCATGCGGTTGAGCTCGATGCCGTTGGTGCTCTGGAGGTCGTGGAGCGACCAGCCGTTCTCGCCGCGGCGGAGCTCGGCGTGGTGGCGGGAGACCGAGACGTCGGAGAGCACGACGTCGTTGTCGGCGCCGCGCCCCAGCCGCAACCGGTTGCCGGCGAGCGGCACCGTGCGCTCTGCTCCCTCGACCTCGAACCGTAGCCGCAGCATCTGCCCCGACATGGGATGGATGGCCCCCGGGGATGATAACCCCCTCGCGGGACCCTACGCTTCCGGCGCGGGCAGGAAGGAGCGCCAGAGGGCGTGGCCGGCGGGGAGGGTGAAGCGGCCGCTCTCGAAGAGGGTGCGGAAGGCGCCCGCCACCCGCGGGCAGAACTGCGTGCCGGCGCCGGCGCCGATCTCGGCGGCGGCGCGCGCCGGCTCGAGCCCGTGGCGATAGGGGCGGCTGGTGGTCATCGCGTCGTAGGTGTCGGCGACGGCGATGATGCGGGCGAGGAGCGGGATGCCGTCCCCTAGGAGGCCGTCGGGGTAGCCCTTGCCGTCCAGGCGCTCGTGGTGGCTGCGCACGCCGGGCAGCACCCGCCGGAGGTCGCTCACCTTGGCCAGGATGTCGGCGCCGTCGACCGGATGGCGCTTCATGATGCCGATCTCGCTCTCGTCCAGGGGCGCCGGCTTGCGGAGGATCGATTCCTGGACGAAGATTTTCCCCACGTCGTGGAGGGTGGCGGCCAGCCACAGCTCCTCGAGCTCCTGCCGCTTCATCCCCAGCTCCTCGCCCAGCAGCACCGAGTAGGTCGTCACCCGGCGGACGTGGCCGCCGGTGTAGGGGTCCTTTTTCTCGATCGCCTCCGCCCAGGCGACCACCGTCTCCATGAACTGCAGCCGCCGCGCCTGGTAGAGCCGCGCGTTCTGCAGCGGATGGGCGAGGAGGCCGGCGAAGAGGCGCATGCGCCGCAGGTCGTCCTCCGCGAAGCGGTCGCGGCCGACCGGGTTCAGGAGCTGGAGGACGCCGACCACGGCGCCGTGGGCCAGGAGCGGCACGGCGAGGATCGCCCGCGTCTTGAAGACCTCCTGGCGGTCGCCCCGCCAGCGCGGGTCGGCGGCCACGTCGTTGACCACCTCGGCCACGCCCGTCTGGGCGACGCTGCCGACGATCCCCTGGCCGAGCGGCACGCGCAGGCCGCGGATCTCCCCCGCCGCCAGCCCGCGGACGACGCGGAAGAAGAGCTCCTGGCGCTTCTCGTCGAGCTCCCAGATCGAGCTCGTCTCGGCGTGGCAGACCTCCTCCGCCCGCACCAGGGCGAGGTCCAGCACCTGCGCCAGGTCGAGGGTGCCGGCGAGCTGGACGCCGATCTCGAGGAGCGTCTCGTACTCGCCCAGGCGGCGCCGCAGGTCGGGCTCGTGATCCATCGCCGCCGTCGGCATCGTCGGGCTCATCGGGGCCATCGGAGTCATCGCCTCCATTCTCCCCTCAGGCGCTCAACGCTTCGAGGTCGTGCTGCAGCTCCTCGACCGCGCGGTAGCGGTCGGACGGCTCCTTCTGCAGGCAGCGCAGGATGATCTCCTCCAGGCGCGGTGGCATCTCCCGCCAGTGGACGGAAGGCGGCGTCGGCGGCTCCTGGAGGTGCTTGAGCAGCAGCTCCACCTGGCTCGGCGCCGCGAAGGGGAGCTGCCCGGCGAAGAGCTCGTAGAGGACGATGCCGCAGGAGTAGATGTCGGCGCGGGCGTCGACCTCGCGGCCCTGCAGCTGCTCGGGCGCCAGGTACTGCGGCGTGCCGACGATCCAGCCCGCCTGGGTCTGGCCCGGCGTCAGGCGCTCGATCGGCCGCGCGATCCCGAAGTCCATGAGCTTGGCGTTGCCGGTGGGCTCGAGGATGAGGTTCTCCGGCTTGATGTCGCGGTGCATGACCCCCACGGCGTGGGCGGCGCCCAGACCCGCGCAGAGCTGCTTGCCCAGCCGCAGGCCGGCCGAGTACGGCAGCCGATGGGTCTGGTCGAGCAGGTAGCGCAGCGTCACCCCGCGCACGTACTCCATGGAGATGAAGGGGATGCCATCGATCTCGCCGAAGTCGAAGGTGCGGAGCACGTTGGGGTGGGTGATCTTGCGCGCCAGCTTGAGCTCGCTCTTCAGGCGGTCGAGCTGCGCGCGGTCGCCCCACAGCTCGCGCTTGAGCATCTTCAGGGCCACCAGGTCGTCGAGCTCGCGGTCGCGCGCCTTGTAGACCACCCCCATGCCGCCGGCGCCGAGCACCGAGAGGATCTCGAAGCGGTGGGCCATCAAGGCGCCGGGCTCGATGGCCGAGAGGGTCGCCGCCCCCGCCGCCTCTCCCCCCACCGTGGCCGGCATGCCCGCGCGAGCGCCCGCCGAGCGCGCCAGCCGCTCCGCCATCGCCGCCGAGAGGACGTAGATCGGCTGCGGCGACACCAGGCCGCGGCGCGGCGCCAGCTCGAGGCCCGCCTGCTCGAAGGCGCCCTTGAGCTCGCCGGCGACCTCCCGCGAGAGCACGATCTCGCCCGGAGTCGCCTCCCGCTGCAGGCTCTCGAGCTGCTGTACCGGCAGACCTACCAGGGCGCGCTCCGGCTGCTCCGCCCAGGTGACCGGCCCGGCCGCCACCCGGCCGGCGGCGAGGGCGACGAGCGGCGCCCGCGCCTCGTCCTGCGACTGCAGGAACTCCGCAGCCGCGCCAAGAGCGCGGAGCGCCCTCCCCTCCCCCTCGAAGCGCGCCAGGACGCGGTGGCCGACGACCGCCTCCACCTGCCCGCGACGGGCGGCGACGGCAGCGGCCAGGAGCTTGAGATCGCGCGACAGGCGGTCCAGCGTCTCGGCGGGATCGCCGTCCGCCCGGGCGCTGGCGTAGCCGCGGAGCTCGAGCCCCAGGAGGAGGACGTCGCGCATCTGGGGATGGCCGGCATAGGGCCTGCCCGGCAGCGGCTCGGGGAGGCTCTTCGACAGCTCCGTGACGTAGTCCTCCATGTCGCGCTTCTCGCGCAGGTCGGAGAGCAGCTCGTCGAAGGCGCGGCCGAGCTGGCCCACCTCGTCGGCGCGGTCGGCGGCGATCTTCTGGTCGTAGTTCCCCTGCCGGGCGGCCTCGGCCGCCGCCACCAGCTGGCGCACCGGCAGGAGCGTCCGCCGCGCCACCGCGAAGGAGAAGGCGAAGGCGACGAGCACGGCGACCACGCCGGACAGCAGGAGCCCGGTCTGGATCTGGCGGTAGGCGGCGAGCTGCTTGGGGAGCGAAGCCAGGGCGACGGTCGCCCCGACCGGCGTCCCGGCGGCGTCCTTGAGCGGCGCCAGGAGAGCGAGCCAGGGCTCGCCGCGGACAGAGATCTCGGCCTGTGGGATCGACTCGCCGGCGACCACCACCTTCTCCATCATCTGCTTCTTGCCCCGCAGCGCCGCGATGAGGCTGTCGGCGGTCTCGCGCGAAAGCGTGGTCGCCACCACCTTGGGCTGGTTGCCGGCCGACATCGCCACGAAGGCCACGTCGGCGCCGCTGATGCGGTTGACCTCCAGGGCCGAGAGGTCGTTGATGGCAAAGCCGGTGACGAGGTAGCCGATGAGGGTGTCCTTGGAGAGCGGCACCGCCACCGCGTAGTAGAGGTCGTCCCCCTCCTGCCACACCCCGGCGGCCTCGTAGTCGGAGAGCGCCCGCTTGACGAGCGGGCGGCGCGCGAGGTCCTGGCCCACGGCCTGCGGCCGGTCGGTGCGGGCCACCACCTTGCCGTTGGGATCGAGGATGATGGCGAAGTCGAACCCCAGGTCCTTGCGCCGCTCCTCGAGCTGGTCGAGGATCGACCGCGCATCGTGCTGCCCCTCGGCCTCGGCCAGGTAGGCGGCCACGTAGGGGTCGGCGGCGAAGAGCCGCGAGATGAGCTTCAACCGCTCGTAGCGCTGGGCCTGGAAGGCGGTCTGCACCGAGGAGCTGCTCTCCAGGGCCTCCACCGCCGCGTTGCGGGCGATCCGCTTGATCAGCACCGAGGTGACGACGACGGCGGCGCCGACCGAGAGGGCGACCAGGAGGGCGGTGACCAGGAAGATCCGAGTCGCCAGCGACGGCCGCCAGCGGCGGCTAGTGCCCGTAGCGGTCACGGCCAGGGGTGAAGTAGGACTTGCCGGTCTTGTCGAGGTGGGGCGGAATCTGCGGGCGGGTGACCTCGATGCGCGCCAGAAGCGGCGCCGCCCCGGAGAGCGGGAGCTGGACCGCCGCCGTCCAGGGCTCGGTCTGCTCGTGCCAGACGGTCACCTTGCCGGCGGTCTTCGGCAGGCCGGCGAGGACGAAGCTGCCGTCGGCGGCCGGCGCCGTGAAGTAAGGGGTGTCGAGGACGAGGACGTAGGCCACCATGCTCTGGTGGACGTTGCAGTAGACGCGCACCAGGCCGGGGCTCTCGAAGGTGCGCTCCTTCCCCGGCCCTTTCTTGAAGAAGCCCATGTCGAAGACGTTGGCGCCCGACACCGAGAAGACGTTGTGCAGGATGGGATCGTCGTTGGCGAACTGCACGCGGCTGCCGCGCGGCACGGCGAGCACCCGCGGCCAGAACTCCTTCTGGCGGGAGACCAGGCGGTAGGGCTCGGCGTGCGCCGCGGCGGTGGCCTCGGTCTTCGCCCGCACGGGCGCCGCCGGCTCGAAGTAGACGACCGCCTGGCGGACGTCGCTCCCCCGCGCCGGACCGCCCCCGCCCCGGGTCAGCAGCTCGATGCGGCCGCGGATCTCCTCGGCATGGACGGGGATGGTGAGGGCCAGCAGGAGCAGCAGGATGTAGGGTGCGCTCTGCGCACCGCGATCTCGCGAGGGACCCCGTTTTAATGTAGGGGTGGGGCTTGTCCCCACCCGGGCGGGGGCAAGCCCCGCCCCTACACAAAAAACCCGCCCGCAGCTCGATCCCGCCGCGCGCGGCCCTCGAACCCTCATATCTTCCACCGCAGCGTGCCCAGGTACTCGTTGTTGTGGGCGGTGGCGCCGGAACCCAGGATGAAGTCGTTCTTGGCGTACTCGACGGTCAAGTCGAGCCCGGCGACGATCCCCAGACGGATGCCGGCGTCGATCTTCGTCCAGTCCCAGGCGAAGCTGGGGGCCGGCGACAGCGGATTGCTCTTGAACTGGTTGTCGATCTTCGAGTAGCGGACGGCGGGCGCGATGGTGGGAAAGAGCTGGCGCCCCCCCACCGCCCAGACGAGCGGCAGGTCGAAGCTCCAGGCCGCCTCGCCCTCGATGCCCGTGCGCGGCAGCCCGGCGAGCTTCTGGTCGACGTACTGGCCGAAGAGCGAGAAGCCGCCCAGGTAGAGCCAGAGGTTGGCGCCGGCGTCGCGCTTCTCGTCGCCGTGGAAGGGCAGCGGCGCCTTGTCGAAGGGGCCGCGCAGGATCTGCAGGTCGCCGAGATAGAACGACCCCGAGTGCTCCACGCCGTCGGCCAGCTTGCGCTTGTAGCCGAAGGCGAGAATGTCCAGGGCGTTCTTCCCCGCCGCGTCGGCGAAGCGCAGGCCGAGGCCGGCGCCGACCTGAGGATCGCGGCTGGTGGAGATGTCCTCGACCTCGGTGTCGTAGAGGATGACGATGCCGCTCTTCAAGGCCGGGTTGGGGAAGGGCTGCAGGAAGGCCGGGGTGCCGTTGTCGCCCGCCAGGGCGTTGGGATCGCGCAGGAAGACCGGGTTGCCGGCGGTCGCCGTGCCCTTCAGGTAGAGGTGCCGCCCGAGGTCGATCCCCAGCTCCAGGCCGGCGTCGTTGAAGCGGTTGAAGGCCGTCGAGACGACGCCGTAGCTCTCCAGGTGGCGGTCGTTCTGGCGCTCGAACTTGTTGAACTTGCCGATCTTCAAGTAGACCCCGCCGTGCTCGGGGAGCGTCCCCTCCGCCGTCTCGCGCCCGAAGCGCACCCAGGCCTCCTTGACGTCGACGTTCTTGCCCGTCGAAGTGGGGTTGCGGTCGTAGAGGTCGAGGAAGTCGAGGCGGCCGTGGGCCATGAGCCCGGGACTCCACTCGGCGTCGACGGAGAGTGAGAGCTTGGAGACCTCGAAGTGCGTGCCGGCGTCGACGGTCTCGAGGAAGGCGTGGGTCTGCCCCGGCGGCAGCATGTCGGGAGTGAAGGGGAACTTGACGGGGAAGCGGTTGTCGTCGCTGTGGCGGATGTTCGCCCGTCCCTCGAAGCCGAAGGTGAGCTTGGGCAGCAGGCCGGACGAGGCCTCGGGAGCCTCGGCCGGCGCCGCCTCCGGCGGCTGGCCGCCCTCCGCGCCCGGCGCCTGAGCGCCCAAGCACGGCGGGCTCATCGCCAGGGCGGCGCAAACCAGCCACAGGTGCCCGCTGCCGATCTTGCAAACCGCGCGCATCCGACGTCCCCTCCGGGCCTTACTACGGAAAGCGCGCCTAGCTTAGATGGATCGCGGGCGGCAGTAAAGAAGGAGCGCCCGGCGTTATCGCTTGTCCGGTGCACCGCGGCCTTCCCAAACGGCAGGATCGAACTCTGCACCGGGGCTGTCGGGATCTTGTGCATACGCCTCGGCCGTGGCCTGCTCCTCGGTGTCCCGGCGACCCTTCGGGCGTACCTCCTCGATCGGACGGATCCACTCGACTCGGTCGTGCGTGAAGCGCACGACGTACTCAATCCACGAGGGGTCCTCGCCGGCGACATGGGTATAGATCGAGACGTCACCGTGCAGCGGCCACTCGACGCGGCGGTCCGACTCTTGCCCACCGCGCCGCACGTGCCGCAAGAGTCGGCCGTCGGCGGTGATGGTGTACTCGTCGAGGGCGCAGTCGAGATCCTTGGTCTGGAATTCCAGGCCCTGATGCCGCGCATCCGGCAGCGGGTATTCGCAGTGGATGGTATCGAAGAGACCCATGGCTAGCCTCGCCCGCGTAGTTTAACCCTGCGCCAGCTCGCCGCGCCGGCGCCAGCAGTACCAAGCCGCCACGGAGTAGACGAGCGCCAGGCCGACGCCGAACTCGGTGGTGACGTACTTCGTGATCCCGCGATCCTTGGTCAACGGATCGAAGATGTCCTGGATGAACAGGTTGTGGCTGGCGTGGAGGATGACGGCCGTCCAGAGGCTGCCCGACTTGAGGCGCAGCCAGGCGATGACGAAAGAGACGGCGACCACCATCCAGGTGAAGACGAGCAGCGCGTACCCCTTCGGAGTTCCGTTGTTGTAGTTCGCAAACAGGATCAACGGAAAGTGGTAGACGGACCAGGCGGCGCCGCTGATCAGGGCCGTCTTGGTGAAGCTCGTCATCCTGGCCAGCTCGGGGACGAGGAACCCCCGCCAGCCGAGCTCCTCGCCGAGCGCGAAAACGATGCTGGGGAGGAGGCCCGCGGTGGC
>DATNKQ010000030.1:0-2336 GCA_035603315.1 Thermoanaerobaculia bacterium | reverse complement strand
GGCCAGGTAGTGGATGCCGGCCTCGCGAGCGACGTTCATCACCCACTCGCTGACCTCGCCGGTCAGGTAGGCGTCGAGCTTCTCGGCGATGGCGTCGTAGAGCTCGCGCTGGGCGCCGCCGCTGACGATGCCGAGCGTCGCCACGGAGTTCGGCCCGCCGGCGAAGGCGAGCGGCTCCTGGCCGTAGACCCGGCGGCAGCGGGCGAGGAGCTCGGCGGCGGGGATGGGCTCCGGGAAGCGGCCCTTCCAGCCGACCGGCAGCCCCTCGTGGAGGGCGAACGGCGCCAGGTCCTCGAGTCCGAAGGCGCGGGCGGCAAGGGCGTTGTTGCCGAGCTCCGGATGGCGGTCGAGCGGCAGGTGGTAGGCGACGAGGCTCATCCCCGAGCGGACGAGCTCCGCCACCCGCTCGTACTGGAAACCGGTGAGCGTCCGCGGCAGCCCCTCCCAGAAGAGCCCGTGGTGGACGAGGACGGCGTCGGCCCCGGCCTCGCGGGCGCGCACGAAGAGCTCGCGGCAGGCGGAGACGCCGGTCACCATCTTTCTCACTTCCTGGCGCCCGGCGACCTGCAGGCCGTTGGGACCGTAGTCGCGGCCGGACCGGGCGTCGAGGAGATCGTCCAGGTAGGCGACGAGGTCGCCGAGTAGAACCGGGCTCATGCCGCCATCGTAGCAAACGAAAAGGGCGACCCGTGGGTCGCCCTCGTCGATTCTCCTGCGGCGCGCCGCTTCTTACCGCGGTCGGCCGCCCCCTCCTTCGCGGCTGCGCCCGCCGCCGCTCGGCCCGCGGTGCCCGCCGCGGTCGCCGCCGCGCCCGCCGCGGAAGCCGCCGCGGCCGCCGCGATCACCGCCGCGGTCGCGATCGCCACCGCGCGGGCGGTCGCCGCCGCCGGCATCGACCGTCGCCATCTCCATCCCCTCGTACTGGGCGGGATCGTAGTCGGGCGCCTCCATGATGACCGCCTTGCGCGACAGCCGGACCTTGCCGGTCTCGTCGATGTTGATCACCTTGACCGTCATCTCGTCGCCTTCCTTGACGATGTCCGAGACCTCGCGGACGCGGTAGGGGGCGAGCTCGCTGACGTGCACGAGGCCGTCCGTGCCGGGCATGATCTCGACGAAGGCGCCGTAGTTCTCGACCCGCCGCACCTGCCCGGTGTAGACCTTGCCCACCTCGGGCACCTCGGTCAGGCGCTCGACCATCTGGATGGCGCGCCGCGCCGCCGGCTCGTCGGGCGAGGCGATGACCACCTTGCCGTCGTCCTCGATCTCGATGTCGCAGCCGGTCTCCTCGATGATCGAGCGGATCATCTTCCCGCCGGGTCCGATGACGTCGCGGATCTTCTCCTTGGGGATCTGCAGCGTGTAGAGCCTGGGGGCGTAGCGGGAGATGTCGCCGCGGGGCTGCGACAGCACCTGCTCCATGCGCTCCAGGATGTGCATCCGGCCGGCCCGCGCCTGGGCGAGCGCCTGGTGCATGATGGCGCGGGTGACGCCGGTGATCTTGATGTCCATCTGGAGCGCGGTGACGCCCTCGCGGGTGCCGGCGACCTTGAAGTCCATGTCGCCGAAGTGATCTTCCTGGCCGGCGATGTCGGTCATCACCGCGAAGCGGTCGTCCTCCTTGATGAGGCCCATGGCCACGCCGGCGACCGGCGCCAGCATCGGCACCCCGGCGTCGAAAAGGGCGAGCGAGCCGCCGCAGACCGTCGCCATCGACGACGAGCCGTTCGACTCCATGATGTCCGAGACCACCCGCACGACGTAGGGGAACTCGTCCTCGGCCGGCAGGACCGGGGTGAGCGCACGGCGCGCCAGGACGCCGTGGCCGATCTCGCGCCGGCCGGGGCCGCGCAGGAACTTGACCTCGCCGACGGAAAACGGCGGGAAGTTGTAATGGAGCATGAACTTCTGGTGCGTCTCCCCCTCGTACTCCTCGATCACCTGGGCGTCGCGCCCGGTGCCGAGCGTCGCCGAGACCAGCGCCTGGGTCTCGCCGCGGGTGAAGAGGGCCGAGCCGTGGGTGCGCGGCAGGAGGCCGACCTCGATGTCGATGTTGCGCACCTCGTCCAAGCGGCGGTTGTCGAAGCGGATGCGCTCGCCGAGCACCACCTCGCGCAGGATCTCCTCCTCCAGACGGGTGAAGATCTTCTTGACCTGGGCGCGCCGCTCCGCCTCCTCCTCGGGGACGCGCTCGAGGTAGCCCTTGGTCACTTCGTTGACCCGCGCCTTGCGCTCGAACTTTCCCTTGGTGAAGAGGGCGGCCTTGAGCTGCCCGTGCACCGCCCCGCGGACCTCGTGGTGGTCGGCACCGAGGAGGCGGTGGTGATGGTCGAGGC
>DATNKQ010000650.1:0-12694 GCA_035603315.1 Thermoanaerobaculia bacterium | reverse complement strand
CCGCGCCCGTCCCGCTGAGCCTCGCCGCGGCGCTGGCGCGGGCCGTGGCCGCCAACCCCGCCCTGGGCCGCGCGCGAACCGAGATCGACGTCGCCGACGCCCTACGCCGGCTGGCCATCTCGGCGATCCTTCCACGCCTGAACCTGACCGGCAACTACACCCGCAACAGCACCGAGGCGAGCTTCACAGCCGGCGACCAGCAGGTGCTGCTGCTGCCGATGAACGACTGGAGCTACCGGCTGACGCTGTCGCAGCCGATCTACGCCGGCAACCGCGAGCGGCGCGCCTACGGGCAGGCGAAGCTGGGCGTGACCAACGCCCGCCAGGGCGCCCGGGGGGCGGAGGACAACCTGCTGCTCGCCGTGGCGGCCGACTACCTGGCGGTGGTCGAGGGCGACGCGCTCCTCGACGTGGAGCGCCGGAACGTCGCCTTGACGGCCGACCGCCGCCGTCAGGCGCAGGCCCTCTTCGAGGCGGGCGAGACGACCCGCGTCGACGCCCTGCGCGCCGAGGCCGACATCAAGGCCGCCGAGCGGCGGGTGACGGAGGCCCAGCGCCTGCGCGACGCCGCCGAGAGCCGGCTGCGGCTGGACCTCGCCCTCGACTCGCCCAGCCAGGCGATCCAGGTGGCGGAGCCGAGCCAGCTCTTCCCCCCGCTCTCCCCGGCCGTCGAGCTCCTGGCCCAGGCCGAGCGGCAGCGGCCGGAGGTGGCGGCGGCGGAGACGGCGCTCGAGAGCGCCCGCCTGGAGGTGGCGAAGCAGCAGGGCGCCGTGCTGCCGATCTTGACCGCCGACGGCGAGTACATCTCCCAGCGCTCCACCTTCCCCTTGGACCGCTACGGGTTCTTCGCCCTCCACCTGACGGTCCCCGTCTTCCAGGGCGGCGAGGTGAAGGCGCGTGTCGCCATCGCCCGCGACCGCCTCCACCAGGCAGACCTGCAGCTCGAAGAAGTGCGGCGGAGCGTCCGCGAGGAGGTGCGCCGGACGCTCTCCGACCTGGCGGGCGCGGAGGCCAACCTGGCGCTCGCCAAAGAGCAGCTCACGGCGGGCGAGGCGGAGTACGAGCAGGCGGCGGAGCTCTACCGCGCCCAGGAGCTGACGTCGCTCGACGCCGAGGCAGCGGAGAACTCGCTCGCCGAGGCCCGCCGCGCCGTCGCCACCGGCAAGCTCGACCGCGACCTCGCCGAGCTGCGGGTGTGGGCCGCCGCCGGGCTGCTCGCCAAGACCGTCTTCCCGGAGGTTTCCCGATGAGGCTTCACGCCGCCCGCTTTCTCCTCGCCACCCTTGTCGCGTTCGGCGGCCTCGCTGGAATCATGGGCTGCGGCCGGCCGAGGTCAGGACCGGCCGAATCCACGGCTGCCTGCCCTGCCCCTGTCCCGACGACTGCGCCCGCCTTGCCTTCCGACGTCGCGCCCGTGGCAGGCATCGCCGGCACGACCGCTCCGGTCCCTCCGACCGCGCCGACTCCTCCTACTGCCACCGCCGATGCCCTGGGGACGATCGCCGCCAGCGGCCAGCTCGTCTCGCCGGTGCGCTCCGAGCTGGCAGTCCGCCTGCCGGGGAGGGTGGGCCGGGTGATGGTCGACGAGGGGGCGCGGGTGCGGAAGGGCCAGCCCCTCCTGGAGCTGGAGACCCAGTATCTGGCGCTCGACCTCGAGAAGGCCGAGGCGGACCTGGCGCGCGCCCGGGCGGCGGCCCAGGATGCCCGCCGCGACCTCGCCCGCAAGCAAGAGCTGATCGCCAAGAACGCCGTAGCCCAGGCTGCCTACGACCGCTCGCAGTCCGCCGCCGCCCAGGCCGACGCCGCCGTGGCCTCGGCCGAGGCCGCCCGCGACCTCGCCCGCCAGCGCCTCTCCGACGCCGTGCTGCGCTCGCCCATCGACGGCGTCGTGGCCGAGCGGCGGACCGACGTCGGGCAGCGCATGGGCGAGGCGACAGTCGCCTTCGTCATCGCCCAGACTCAGCCGTTGAAGCTGCAGTTCCGCATCCCCGAGCGTTACCTCTCGGCGGTGCGCAAGGGGCAGGCGGTGCGCGCCACCGTCGATCCCTACCCGCGGGAGACCTTCCGCGGGCGGGTAAGCCTCGTCGGCGGCGTCGTCGATCCCGCCACCCGCTCGGTCAACGTGGAGACCGAGTTCGACAACCGCGACGGCCGCCTGTCGCCGGGGCTCTTCGCCCGCGTCGAGCTCGATCTCACGCAACCGGCGGCGCTGAAGCCGTCGGGAGGGAAGCCATGAGAAGCCTGGCCGAGCTCTGCATTCGCCGGCCGGTCTTCGCCACCGTCCTCATCCTCTCGCTCGTGGTGGTGGGGATCTTCGCCTATGCCAAGCTGGGCGTCGACCGCTTCCCCAAGGTCGACTTTCCGACCATGACCGTCACCACCCGCCTCGTCGGCGCCTCGCCGGAGGACATCGAGACGGAGATCACCGACAAGATCGAGGAGGCGGTCAACACCGTCAGCGGCATCGACCAGCTGCTCTCCGTCTCTTCGGAAGGGAGCTCGCAGGTCACCATCTCCTTCGTGCTGGAGAAGAACGCCGACGTCGCCGCCCAGGAGGTGCGCGACCGCATCAACACCACCCTCGCCAACCTCCCCAAGGAGGCCGACCCGCCGGTGATCGAGAAGATCGACCCCGACGCCGTCCCCATCCTCTTCATCGCCCTCTCGGGACCGGCCCCCATCCGCGACGTCACCGAGTTCGCCGACAAGACGCTCAAGCGGCAGATCGAATCGATCGACGGCGTCGGCCAGGCCCTCATCGTCGGCGGCCGGCCGCGGCAGGTGAACGTCGTCACCGACACCGCCAAGCTGTCGGCCCTGGGGCTGACGGTCGCCGACGTCGTGCGGGCGCTGCAGAGCCAGAACGTGCAGATCCCCGGCGGCCAGGTCGAGCAGGGCATCCGCGACCTGACGCTCCGCACCTACGGGCGCGTCGACTCGCCGGCCCAGTTCGGCGACATCCCCATCGTCGCCAGGAACGGCTACACGGTGAAGGTGGCCGACGTCGCCCGCGTCGAGGACGGCACCGCCGACGCGCTGTCGATCGCCAGCGTCGGCGGCAAGCCCGCCGTCGTGCTGCAGGTCCGCAAGCAGTCGGGGACCAACACCATCGAGGTCATCGACCGCCTGAAGGAGCGGCTGCAGCAGCTCCGCACTCAGCTCCCGAAGGGCTGGAAGATGGACCTCGTGCGCGACCAGTCGCAGTACATCACCGCCGCCGTCGACGCCGTCAAGGAGCACCTCCTCCTGGGCTCGCTCCTGGCCGCCCTCACGGTGCTCCTCTTCCTCCGCCGCTTCCGGCTGACGGTGATCGCCGCGGTCGCCATCCCCACCTCGCTCATCGCCACCTTCGGCGCCATGGCCTACATGGGCTTCACGCTCAACGTCATCACCCTCCTGGCCCTCGCCCTCGTCGTCGGCATCGTCATCGACGACGCCGTCGTCGTGCTGGAGAACGTCTTCCGCTTCCTCGAGGAAAAGGGGATGAGCCCGCGCGAGGCGGCGGCCAAGGGGACGGGGGAGATCGCTCTCGCCGTCCTCGCGACCTCGCTGTCGCTCATGGCGGTCTTCCTGCCGGTCGCCTTCATGGCCGGCATCGTCGGCCGCTTCATGTATTCCTTCGGCATCACCATGGCCTTCGCCATCGGCGTGTCGCTCCTCGTCTCCTTCACGCTGACGCCGATGATGTGCTCGCGCTGGCTCCAGGCCGACGAGGCGGGGAAGGGCGAGGCGAAGGCGCCGAGCACCCGCGAAAAGGGCTTCTACGCCCGCCTGGAGCGCGGCTACCTCTGGCTCCTCGACGGCGCCATGGCGCATCGCTGGGTGGTCGTCGTCCTCCTCGTCCTCGTCTTCGTCGCCATGTTCCCCCTGTTCGCGCGGGTCGACAAGAACTTCCTGCCCAAGGACGACGAATCGCAGTTCGAGGTCTCGCTGCGGGCGCCCGAAGGCGCCAGCCTGGAGGCCACGCGGACGGTCGCCGAATCGATCGCCCGGCGGGTGCAGTCCTTCCCCGAGACCTCAACGACGGTGGTGACGCTGGGCAACGACCCCCAGCGCACCAAGAACCTGGCCGCGGTCTACGTCAAGCTGGTGCCGACCGACCGGCGGAAAGCGACCCAGGAGGACGTCATGGCCCACGTGCGGCGCGACGTCCTCCCCGCCTACGCGCGGCTCGACCTCCGCACCCAAGTCTCGCCGGTGGGCGTCTTCTCCGCCGGCAACAACTCGGTCATCCAGTTCTACATCGGCGGCCCGGACTTGACCGAGCTCGCCAGGTACTCGCGGCTCATGCTGGCCAAGCTTCGAGCGATGCCCGGCGTCATCGACGCCGACTCGAACCTCATCGTCGGCAAGCCGGAGCTGGGAGTCCACATCGATCGCGCCAAGGCTGCGGACATGGGCGTCCACGTGCAGGACGTCGCCTCGACGCTGAACGTCCTCGTGGGCGGCCAGGAGGTGACGACCTACATGGAGGGGGGCGAGCAGTACGAGGTGCACGTGCGAGCGGAGGAGCGCTACCGCAAGGACCCGCAAGGGATCGCCCAGGCCGAGGTGCCGTCGGCGTCCCGCGGGACGGTGGCGCTCCGCGACGTCGTCTCGCTCAGGGAGGGGGAGGGGCCGGCGCTCATCAACCGCCTCGGCCGCCGCCGCCAGGTCCTACTCTATGCCAACATGCTGCCCGGCTTCTCCGCCCAGACGGTCATCGACCAGCTCACCCGCGAGGCCCGCGGGCTCGACATGCCGGCCTCCTTCACCTTCGGCTTCTCCGGCCAATCGCGCGAGCAGGGCAAGGCGGCGAAGAACTTCGCCGTCGCCTTCCTACTGTCGATCATCTTCATGTATCTCATCCTAGCTGCGCAGTTCGAGAGCTGGCTCCACCCGGTGACCATCCTCCTGGCGCTGCCGATGACCATCCCCTTCGCGCTCGTCTCGCTGATCGTCCTCGGCCAGTCGCTCAACATCTTCTCGGCGCTCGGCATCCTCGTGCTCTTCGGCATCGTCAAGAAAAACAGCATCCTGCAGATCGACCACACGATCCACCTGCGGGCCGAGGGAATGCCGCGGGCGGCGGCCATCCGCGCGGCCAACCGCGATCGGCTGCGCCCCATCCTCATGACCACCATGGCCTTCGTGGCCGGCATGATCCCGCTCGTCGTCTCGAGCGGCACCGGCGCCGCCACCAACCGCGCCATCGGCTCGGTCATCATCGGCGGCCAGACGCTGGCGTTGCTCCTGACCCTCATCGGCACGCCGGTCGCCTACAGCCTCTTCGACGACGTCGCCGCGTCGCGGCTGTTCCGGCGGGCGGGGAGCTGGGCGTGGAGAAGGGTCAGGAGGACGGAGCCGGCCCCAGAAGTCTAGGAGTTGTTTCTCTGGAGTTGTGCCACTGGCAGCTTGCCTGCCAGTGTCTAATGCCTTTCGATCGCCCGCCCGCGGCGGGCTTCCTCCGCCGCTTCCGCCCGCCGCCCCTGGCGGGAGAGCGCGTCCGCCAGCACGTAGTGGCCGAGCGGCGCGTACGGCGATTCCGCTCCCAGCGCGAGGCCCTCGCGCGCCTCCGCCTTCGCCCCCTCCAGATCGCCCGTCTCCAGGAGCGCCTGGGCAAGGAAGAGGTGGCCGAGCGCGAAACTCTTGTTCTCGGCGATCGCCTTCCGCAGGGCCTCGACGCCTCCCGCCCGGTCGCCCGTCCGCCCCAGCAGGCGGCCCAAGTTGAACCAGGCCTTGTAGGCGCCGGGATGGGCTGCGACCTCGGCGCGGTAGGCGGCCAGGGCGCCGGCCAGGGCGCCCTGGGACTCGCGGAGGAGGGCCAGGTTGTAGTTGGCGTAGGGGGCCTGGGGATCGATCGCCACGGCGCGCGCGATCGCTCGGCGGGCGCCTTCGGGGTCGTGGCGGCGGAAGGCGACGACGCCCAAGCCCACCTCGGCGCGCGCCGTCCGGGGCTCGACGCTTAGCGTCTTCCGGAAGGCGGCCTCCGCCTCGCCGTCGCGGCCGGCATCGAGGAGCACCTGGGCCAGCCGGTAGGTGATCTGGGCGTTGTCGGGGTCGCGCGCCAGGAACCGCCGATAGCCCAGCACGGCGTCGTCCACCCGACCGGTCGCCACGAGCGTATCGGCGAGGCCGATCATCGCGAAGTCGTGGTCGGGGCGCTTGTCGAGCGTCTTCCGGAAGAGGGCCGCCGCCTGCGCCCAGTCGCGCTTCTGGTAGTAGGAGTTGCCCAGCATGAACCAGGCGTCGATCACCTCGGGATCGAGGGCGAGGATCTCGCGCAGGGTGGCGATCGAGGCGTCCGCCTCGCCCTTGAGGCTCTCCTGCCGCGCGCGGTCCATCAGGTTGTAGACGCGGATGCGGTCCTTGGGATCGGGGAGGTCGCGCCAGGACTTGCCCTCCGTGCGGGCGTGGGTGCCGACGTAGCCCAGGGCGGAGAGCTTGCGGAGCGTCTCCTCGTCCTCCTCGATGGGCGCCTTGGCCGCCGGCGCGGGGCCGGTGGCGCGCTCGATGGCGGCGAGCGCCCCCCGCAGGCGCGCCGTCACCCGCCGCTCGTCCGCCGCCAGGTTGTGCAGCTCGCCGGGGTCGGCCGCCAGGTCGTAGAGCTCCGGGCGCGGCGCCTCGATGAAGTGCCAGCGCTCGGTGCGCACCGCCCGGAGCTCGCTCCAGCCGTAGTGGAAGCGGGAGTAGTAGGCTTCGCTGAAGCCGTCGTACAACCCGGAGCCGTCCTCGCGGTCGGCCCCGCCACCGGCCCCTTTTTGGGCAACGATCAGCGGCACCAGGCTGCGCCCCTGGCCGCGCGGCCCCTCCTTCACCCCCAGCAGCTCCAGGAGGGTCGGCAGGAGGTCGACGTGGCGGGTGACCGCCCGCACCCGGCGGCCGGCGAGCCCGGGGTAGGGGCCGGCCAAGAGGAAGGGGACGTGCGTCGTCGGCTCGTAGAGGAAGAAGCCGTGGCCGCTCTCGCCGTGCTCGCCCAGGCTCTCGCCATGGTCGCCGATCACCGCGATCACCGTGCGCGACGAGACCCCCAGGCGGTCGAGGCCGGCGAGCAGGCGGCCGACGAGCGAATCGGTCCAGGCGATCTCGCCGTTGTAGGGATGGCCCCGGTAGCGGCTGGCGAACGGCTCCGGCGGATCGTAGGGCGAATGAGGGTCGTAGAGATGCACCCAGGCGAAGAACGGCCGCTCGCGCACGCCGTCGCCGCCCATCCAGTCGAGCGCCTTGGCGACCACCTCGTCGCCGCGGCGCTGGATGTCGCCCATGCTCACGGTCTTCCACTTCGAGAGGTCGAAGTCGTCGAAGTAGCGGTCGAAGCCCTGGGCGATCCCCCAGCGGTGGTCGAGGACGTAGGCGGCGATGAAGCCGCCGGTCGCCCAGCCGTGGGCCTTGAGGACCTCGGCGAGGGTGACCCGCTCGGGGGCGAGCTTGAAGCCGCCGTTGTCGCGCACGCCGTGGGCGCCGGGGAGGAGGCCGGTGAAGAGCGAGCAGTGGGCCGGGAGCGTGAGGGGAGTGGGCGAGATGGCGTTCTCGAAGAGCACCCCGCGGGCCGCCAGGCGGTCGAGGTTGGGGGTCTCCACCCCGCGCGCGCCGTAGCAGCCGAGGCGGTCGGCGCGGGTGGTGTCGAGGGTGACGACTACCAGGTTGAGCCGCGCCGGATCGAGGCCGTCCGGCAGCTCACCCAGCCCTCGCCCGCGTCGGGCGCGCCAGGCGAAAAGCCCGGCCGCGGCGATGACGATCACCACCGCCGCCACCGCGACGATGACGGCAACTCGGCGGCGGGACGGCCGGCTCGCCAACGGACGATTCTGCACCTGCTGGCGGCGCCGGCTCACCGGCCGATCCTATCGTCTGCCCGGCACTCCCCGCAGTTTACATAGCCGTACGAGAATGTTACTGTTTGTTGGTAATTACAGACGGTTTCAGAAGGAGGCACCCATGGGCCATCGAGTGAGCAAGCTGCTGCCTGCCGCTGCGCTGATGCTCGCCCTCGCGGCGGGTTCGGCGTGGGCGCAGGGCAACACCACGAGCGCAGTCACGGGCGTCGTCAGCAACGAGAGCGGCACCAACCTCGCGGGGGTGACGGTGGCGATCGAAGGGCCGGCGCTCATCGGCGGCGCCCACACGGCGAAGACCGACCGCTCGGGGCGCTATCGCTTCCCCGAGGTCCCGCCCGGGCCCTATACGATCACCGTTTCCTTCGCCGGCTTCCAGACGGTGCGCCGCGAGGGGCTGACGCTCGAGCTCGGCAAGACCGCCGAAGTGTCCATCATCCTGCGCCTCGAGACGGTCTCGGAGACCGTCGAGGTGCTGGGCGAGGCGCCGGCCATCGACGTCACCAGCTCGACCGCCCCCACCAATCTCAACAACGACTACCTGCAGAACCTGCCGACGTCGCGCTTCCAGCCGGGCGTCCTCAACCTGGCGCCCGGCATCAACATGAACGCCGCCTACGGGGGCGCCGAGAGCTCGGCGAACGCCTACCAGATCGACGGCGTCGACGTCTCCGACCCCGAGGGCGGCACCCCCTGGGCCTTCTTCAACTACAACCTCATCAAGGAGGTCCAGCTCGTGGGCCTGGGCGCGCCTGCGGAGTACGGCCAGTTCACCGGGGTGGTCTTCAACAGCGTCACCCAGAGCGGCGGCAACCAGATCAAGGGCCTGGTCGAGACCCTGTTCACCAACCATTCGCTGACCTCGAACAACTCCGACATCGCCGGATTGAACCCGACGATCAAGCAGGCCTCCGACTCGACCATCCAGTTCGGCGGCCCCCTGCTCAAGGACAAGCTCTGGTACTTCTTCTCCACTCAGTACCTCACCCAGGACACCTCGAACGGCGGGCCGATCCGCACCGAGAAGGACCCCCGCGTCTTCGCCAAGGGCACCTGGCAGCTCAACTCCAGCAACAGCCTCGAGGCCTGGACCGAGTGGGATCGCTACGACATCGTCGGCCGCGGCGGCAACGCCCAGACGCCGCTCGAGGCGACGGTGCAGGAGAAGGCGCCGGAGACGGTGTGGAACTTCTCCGAGCACTCCGTCCTTACCGAGAACACGATCTTCAACCTCGCCTTCGCCGGCTACAGCGGGTACTATTACCTGAACCCGCAGAGCGGCCCCAACATCCCCGGCCACCTGGACGCCCAGACCGGCCTCTACTCGCAGAACTCGATCTATTTCTTCAAGGCCAACCGCGACCGCGACCAGTTGAACGCCTCGGTCTCCCACTACGCCTCCAACTTCCTCCACGGCGACCACGACTTCAAGTTCGGCATGGAGGTCGAGCGCTCCACGGTGCAGAACCGCTACGGCTACACGGCGGGGGTCTGGCTCTACGACAACGCCGGCACCGCCGTCGATCCCGGCAACCCCGGCGCCGGCTCTGTCCCCTACTCGCTCGGCTACTACGGCAACTCCTACAACGTCCACGCCCAGAACAACCGGCTCTCCACCTACGCCCAGGACACCTGGCGGGTGGGCCCCCGCCTGACCATCAACCCCGGCGTGCGGGCGGACTTCGACCGCGGCAAGGTCAGCAGCGGCCAGGTCTTCGCCACCAACTCCTTCGCCCCGCGCATCGGCTTCGCCTGGGACGTGGCGGGCGACGGCAAGACCCTCGTCAAGGGGCACTACGGGCGCTATTACGAAGGCCTGTTCGCCGCCTACTACTACTGGGTCGATCCCAACGCCTTCCAGGGGGGAGAGATCCGGCGCGTCTTTCCCAGCGGTTTCTCGGACCTGGTGACGGAGACGGCGGGCGGCCGCTACGCCATCGACCCCAACATCAAGCAGCCCTTCCTCGACCAGTACATCCTGGGCGTCGACCGCGAGCTCGTCCCCGGCATCACCCTCTCCGGCACTCTCGTCTACCGCAAGAACAAGGACTTGATCGAGACCATCAGCCGCGACGGGCAGTTCGTGCCGGTCACCGGCTTCGTGGGCGTGCTCGACGCCAACGGCAACCGCGTCTCGACGGGCCAGAAGGTGACGCTCTACGACTACCTGAACCCCGGCACGGACACCTTGATCGCCACCAACCCGAACGGCCTCGAGCGGAAGTACCAGGGGGCGATCCTGACCGTCACCCGGCGGCTCAAGGATAACTGGCAGATGCTCGCCTCCTACGTCTATTCGAAGACGACCGGCAACATCGACAACCTGGACGGCTTCAACTCCGCCTACGGCGGCAACAATCCGGGCAAGTTCCTGGACACCCCGAACTCGCTGGTCAACGCCCAGGGCAGGCTCACCCACGACCAGACCAACCAGTTCAAGCTGCAGGGGAGCTACACCTTCCCCCGCCTCCACCTCAGCTTCGGCGGCAACTACACCTATTTCACCGGCGACACCTGGACCCCGAGGACGAGCTGCCTGCTGGTCGACGACGGCAGCGGCAACCTCGTCTGCCACAGTTTCCCGCAAGGCACGGTGCGCTTCTTCGCCGAGCCCCGCGGCAGCCTGCGGCTGCCGTCCTTCAACGAGATCGACCTGCGGGCGGAATGGGGCCTGCCTGTCGCCCGCGGCGAGGCCAGCCTCATGCTCGACATCTTCAACGTCACCAACCAGGGGGTGGCGACGGGCGTCGAGGACCGCATCGGCCTCGCCACCTACGGCCAGCCGCAGACCCTGACCACGCCGCGCAACTACCGGCTGGGGGTGCGCTACCGCTTCTAGGCGCCGTAGTAGCGCCAGAGCATGCGCGCCAACGCCACCGCCGAAGCGAGCGCGCAGGCGGCGAAGAGACTCCAGGCGACAGGCGGGCTGGAGAGATCGCGGGCGAGCTTGCGGTTCCATAGCAGGAGCGCGCCGGTGGGGGCGAGGGGGAGGAAGTAGCGGCCCTGGATGCCGCCGATGACATCGGCGCCGAGCGGCGTGAAGGTCATGTATTGCGAGGCGCTGATGATCAAGAGGGTGCCGGCGACGATGGCCGCGAGAGCCAGCCGCTGCCATCCCGCGAGGGCGATGGCGGGCGGACCGTCGGTCAGCGCCAGCGCCAGCAGGAGGAGCGCCCAGCCGACGAGGATGACCTTGGGGAGCGGCGTGTCGAGCCAGCCCAGGTTGCCGACGAAGCCCACCGCGTAGCGCACGAAATGATCGACGTAGTCGCGGGCCGCCACGCCGACGAACCGCAGCGGCCGCGCCACGATCACCCGCGCCTGCGCGGCGGGGGAGGTGCCGATCTCGACCGGCACCTGGGTGGCGCTCCGCGCCACCGTCCACGAGCTGACGGCCATGCCGCCCGCAATCAAGACGAGGAAGACGGCCACGGCGGCCGCCTGGCGCCGCGCGCCGCCCAGGCGCTGGCGGGGGACGAGGCCCGCCGCGAACGGCAGCGGGAAGTAACCTCCCTTCGACAGCACGAGGAGGGACGCCGCGGCGAGGAAGACGACCAGGCGGCCGCGCGTCGGGGCCGGTCCCCAGGCGAGGGCGAGGATGGCGCTGGCGACGAGCGCCGCGGCGGCGAAGGTGAGGGCGTCCGGAGAGGCGGAGGAGCGCAAGAACATCGCCATCGGCGTCAGGGCGAGGCCGGCGAAGAGCCAGCGGAAGAAGGGGGCGATCCGCACGGCGGCGACGACCAGGGCGAGGGCGGCCAGGAAGTTCAGCAGGCGGCAGGCGTAGAGGATGAGGAGCGGAGGCAGGCGGCAGAGCCGGCCGATCCCGGCTGCCAGCGCCTGCGGCACATAGGGGACCGCGGTGTAGACCGTCATGTCGCGGACCGGCACGAAGGTCCGCACGTCCGGCGCCAGCGGGATCGCCAGGGCCGCCCGCAGGGTGCCGGGCGCGAGCTTCCTGCCGGGCACGAACGGCAGCCCCTGGAGGGTGTTGGCGATGAGGGCCTCGAGGCTCGCCGGCAGGTAGGCGCCGGCCATGCCGCCCGGCCCCGACACCAGGCGGTCGCCCTCGGAGATCAGGTAGGCGCGGCGGAAGTGGTTGTTCTCGTCCGGCACCTGGAAGGGCGGGGTGAGGAAGACGAAGAGCAGGCCGAAGGCGAGCCCGATCCACAGCGCCGCGCGCTCGGGGGTCATCGCCGGCAGCGAGCGAGTCATGGGAAGACGGGGCCGGAGAGAGGGGCGCGCCGGCGATCCTAGCAGAAGGTCTCCCGGGGATTGTAGAGTCCGCCCTGATGACGAGATCGCAGCTCCTGGCCCTGACGGCGGTCCTCCCGCTCGCGTCCGCGCTCTTCGCTACGGCCGCGAGCGCCGCGGGCCGCGCCGCTCCGATCCCGGCGAAGGACGGCGAGCTCGCCCGCGCCGCCGCGGTGGCGCAGGAGTTCTACGACTTCCACTTCCATCACGACATGGCCTTCACCGTCGCCGGCGTCAAGAGCCGCGAGAGCTGGTTCGAGCCTGGCTTCTACCAGCTCCTCCTGGCGGAGGCCGGCAAGCCGGTGTCGCCGGAAGCGGCGCCGCTCATCGAGGGCGATCCCTTCACCGACTCGCAGGAGTACCCGCAATCCTTCCGCATCGGCGAGGTCCACCGCGTCGGGGACCGCGTCTCCGTGCAGGTGGTCGTCGTCTGGCCGACCTTCGAGCGCTCCTTCCAGGTGATGCTCGTTCCGCACGGCACGAGATGGTTGATCGCCGACCTCCGCTACGACCCCAAACACAGCCTCCGCGGCCTCCTCGAGCACGGCGACTGAGGCCTCGCAAGGGAGATCGCATGGCCAAGGACCCGCTGCCGGCGCTGCGCCAGCTCTGCCTCGCCTTGCCGGAGA
>DATNKQ010000642.1:0-7706 GCA_035603315.1 Thermoanaerobaculia bacterium | reverse complement strand
GTCGACCGCCGGATCCTTCTGCACGATCGCCGCGAGCTGGGCGAGCCGGCCCTGCATGGCCTGGAACGAGCTCGACTGGTCGGCCTGGATCGAGCCGGTGATGCGCCCGGTGTCCTGCTGCGGGAAGAAGCCCTTGGGGATGATGACGTAGAGGTAGATGCTGGTGCCCATCGTCACCAGGGTGATCAGGAGCGTCAGCGGCTGGTGCCGAAGCACCCAGGCGAGCGACGTTTCGTAGCGCCCGAGGATCCAGTCGAAACCCCGCTCGCTGGCCTGGTAGAGGCGCCCGTGCTTCTCCTCCTTCGGCGCGCGCAGGAGCTTGGCGCACATCATCGGCGTCGCCGTCAGCGAGATCACGAGGGAGACGCCGATGGCGATCGAGAGGACGACCGCGAACTCGCGGAAGAGGCGGCCGACGATGCCGCCCATCAAGAGGATGGGGATGAAGACGGCCACCAGCGAGAGGCTGATCGAGAGGACAGTGAAGCCGATCTCCTGGGCGCCCTTCAGGGCCGCCTCGTGGGGCGTCAGGCCCTGCTCCAGGTAGCGGGTGATGTTCTCGATGACGACGATGGCGTCGTCGACGACGAAGCCGGTGGCGATGGTGAGCGCCATGAGGGACAGGTTGTCGACGCTGTAGCCCAGGAGGTACATGACTCCGAAGGTGCCGATGAGCGAGACCGGCACGGCGACGCTGGGGATGAGGGTCGAGCGCACGTTGCGCAGGAAGATGAAGACGACGAGGATGACGAGGCTGATCGAGAGGATGAGCGTCAGCTCGACGTCGCGGACGGAGGCGCGGATGGTGCGCGAGGCGTCGACCACCACCTGCAGGTCGATGGCCGGCGAGATCGAGGCCTGGAGCTGCGGCAGCACGCCGCGGATGCTGTCGACGGTCTGGATGATGTTGGCGCCCGGCTGGCGGAAGATGATGAGGAGGATGGCCGGCTTGCCGTTCGAGAGGCCGCCGGTGCGGATGTCCTCGACCGAGTCGGTGACGCTGCCGACGTCTCCCAGGCGCACGCCGGCGCCGTTCTGGTAGCGGATGACGAGCGGCCGGTACTCGGCGGCCTTCAAGAGCTGGTCGGTGGTGGTGAGGGTCCAGGCGTGGCGGACGTTGGCGAGCTCCCCCTTCGGCCGGTTGGCGTTGGCGGAGGCCAGCGTGGCGCGGACGTCCTCGAGGCCGAGCCCGTAGCTGCTCAGGAGCGTCGGGTTCAGGTCCACCCGCACCGCCGGCAGCGCGCCGCCGCCGACGACGACCTGCCCCACCCCCTCGATCTGCGCCAGCTTCTGCTGCAGGATGGACGACGCCACGTCGTACATCCGCGCCCGCTCGTAGAGGTTGGAGGTGAGCGAGAGGAGCATGATGGGGGCGTCGGCCGGGTTGACCTTGCGGTACGAGGGGTTGTTCGGCAGGTTCGCCGGCAGCTGGCCGCGGGCGCCGTTGATCGCCGCCTGGACGTCGCGCCCCGCCGCGTCGATGCTGCGGTTCAAGTCGAACTGCAGGGTGATGTTGGTGGAGCCGAGGGAGCTCGTCGAGGTCATCTCGGAGACGCCGGCGATGCGGCCGAACTGGCGCTCCAAGGGGGTGGCGACCGAGGAGGCCATGGTGTCCGGGCTGGCGCCGGGCAGGTTGGCGCTGACCTGGATGGTGGGGAACTCCACCTGCGGCAGCGGCGAGACCGGCAGGAAGCGGTAGGCGATGCCGCCGGCCAACGCGATGGCGACCGTCAGGAGGGTGGTGGCGATCGGCCGCCGGATGAACGGCGCCGAGATGTTCATGCCCCCTCCTCCGCCGGGGTGAGCCGCGGCGCGCCCTTCCTCTCTTTCCCCGCCTCCCCCGTCAGCCGCCGCGCCAGGCGGTCGAAGGCCAGGTAGATGACCGGGGTCGTGTAGAGCGTCAGCAGCTGGCTGAAGATGAGGCCGCCGATGATGGCGATGCCGAGCGGGCGCCGCAGCTCGGCGCCGATCCCCGAGCCGAGCGCCAGCGGCACGGCGCCGAGGAGCGCCGCCAGGGTGGTCATGATGATGGGACGGAAGCGCAGGAGCGCGGCCTGGTAGATGGCGTCGTCCGGCTCCTTGCCTCCCTGCCGCTCGGCGTCCAGGGCGAAGTCGATCATCATGATGGCGTTCTTCTCGACGATGCCGATGAGCAGGATGATGCCGATGAGCGCGATGACGCTGAAGTCGGTGCGGCAGATGAGGAGCGCCAAGAGCGCGCCGACGCCGGCGGACGGCAGCGTCGAGAGGATCGTCAGGGGGTGGATGTAGCTCTCGTAGAGCACGCCCAGGAGGATGTAGACGGTCACCACCGCCGCCAGGATGAGCAGCGACTCGTTGGCCAGCGAGGCCTGGAACGACTGCGCGGTGCCCTGGAAGCTGGCCTGGATGCTGGCCGGCATCCCGATGTCCGCCTTGGCCTGATCGACGGCCCGCACGCCGGCCCCCAGCGACTCCCCCGGCGCCAAGTTGAAGGAGACGGTGGCGACCGGGAACTGGCCCTGGTGGTTGACGGTCAGCGGCGCCGTCGTCTGCTCGATGCGGGTGAAGGCGCCGAGCGGCACCGAGCCGCCGGCCGTCGAACGGAGGAAGATCGAGGCGAGGTCGTCCGGGCGCTGCTGGAAGCCGGGCTTGGTCTCCAGCACCACGCGATACTGGTTCAACTGCGTGAACATGGTCGAGATCTGGCGCTGGCCGAAGGCGTCGTAGAGCGTGTCGTCGAGCATCTGCGGCGTGATGCCGAGCCGCGACGCCGTCGTGCGGTCGAGGACGAGATGGGCCTGGAGGCCGGCGTTGAGCTGGTCGCTGGCCACGTCGCGCAGCTCCGGGAGCGCCTGCAGCTTGGTCAAGAAGCGCGGGATCCAGGCGGCGAGCTCGGCGGCGTCGGCATCCTCCAGGCTGTACTGGAACTGCGCCCGGCTCACCCGGTCCTCGACCGTCAGGTCCTGCACCGGCTGCAGGAAGAGGGTGATGCCGGAGACCTTCGCGAGCTCCGGCTGCAGGCGGCGGATGACGTCGCTGGCGCTCACGCCGCGGTCGGCGAGCGGCTTCAGGTTGATCTGGATGCGGCCGGTGTTGATCGTCGTGTTGGTGCCGTCGATGCCGATGAAGGACGACAGGCTCTCGACCGCGGGATCCTTGAGAATGGTCCGGGCGACCGCCTGCTGGCGGTCGGCCATGGCGGCGAACGACACGCTCTGCGGCGCCTCCGACACCCCCAGGAGGACGCCGGTGTCCTGGATGGGGAAGAACCCCTTGGGGATGAAGACGTAGAGCAGCAGGGTGGCGATGAGGGTGGCGACCGCGAGGACGAGGATCGCCGGCTGGTGGCGGAGCACCCAGGTCAGCGTCCGCCCGTAGAAGGCGATGATGCGCTCGAACACGCGCTCGGAGGCGCGGTAGAAGCGGTTCTGCTCGGCCGCCGTCTTGTGGCGCAGGAGGCGGGCGCACATCATCGGCGTCAGCGTCAGCGAGACAGCGGCGGAGATGAGGATGGTCACCGACAGCGTCACCGCGAACTCGCGGAAGAGGCGGCCGACCACGTCACCCATGAAGAGGAGCGGGATGAGGACGGCGATGAGCGAGACGGTCAGCGAGAGGATGGTGAAGCCGATCTGCGCCGAGCCCTTGAGCGCTGCCTCGAGCGGCTTCATGCCCTCCTCGATGTAGCGCATGATGTTCTCGATCATGACGATGGCGTCGTCGACGACGAAGCCGGTCGAGATGGTGAGCGCCATGAGCGTCAGGTTGTTCAGGCTGTAGCCGAGCAGGAACATGGCGCCGAAGGTGCCGACGAGAGACAGCGGCACCGCCACGCTGGGGATGACGGTGGCGGCCAAGGTGCGGAGGAAGAGGAAGATCACCATCACCACCAGGGCGATGGTCAGCATGAGCTCGAACTCGACGTCCCGCACCGAGGCGCGGATGGTCGTCGTGCGGTCGGTCAGGACCGTCACCTGCACGGACGACGGCAGCGAGGCGCGGAGCTGCGGCAGGAGGCTCTGGATGCGGTCGACGACGCTGATGATGTTGGCGCCGGGCTGCCGCTGGATGTTCAAGATGACGGCCGGCACCTCGTTCATCCAGGCCGCCTGCTTGACGTTCTCGGTGTCGTCGACGACGGTGGCGACGTCGGAGAGGTGGACGGGCGAGCCGTTCTTGTAGGCGATGATGAGCGGCCGATACTGGTCGGACGAGAGCAGCTGGTCGTTGGCCCCGATCGAGTAGGACTGGCTCTTGCCGTCGAAGGCGCCCTTGGCCTGGTTGACGTTGGCCTGCGCCACCGCCGTGCGGACGTCCTCGAGGGTGAGACCGTAGGCGGAGAGCGCGGTGGGATTCGCCTGGATGCGCACCGCCGGCTTCTGGCCGCCGCTGATGCTCACCAGGCCCACCCCGGGGAGCTGCGAGATCTTCTGCGCCAGGCGGGTGTCCGCCAGGTCCTCGACCTTGGAGAGCGGCAGCGTCTTCGAGGTGAGCGCGAGGGTCAGGACGGGGGTGTCCGCCGGGTTCGTCTTGCTGTAGATCGGCGGGTTCGGCAGGTCGCGCGGCAGGTAGGTGCCGGAAGCGTTGATGGCCGCCTGCACCTGCTGCTCGGCGATGTCGATGTTCAAATCGAGGACGAACTGCAGGGTGATGAGCGAGCTGCCCTCGGAGCTCGTCGAGGTCATCTGCTTCAGGCCCGGCACCTGGCCGAACTGGCGCTCCAGGGGCGCCGTGACGGCAGACGCCATGACGTCCGGGCTGGCGCCGGGATAGAAGGTCACCACCTGGATGGTCGGGTAGTCGACCTCCGGCAGCGCCGAGACGGGCAGCTGCCGGAAGGCGACGATGCCGGCCAGGAGGAGCCCCGCCATCAGCAGCGAGGTGGCGATCGGCCGCAGGATGAACGGCTTGGAAGGGTTCATGGCCGCGCTTGCCGCTGGCCCTTCGCCGCCCCCGCCGCCTTGGCGCCCCTGGCTCCGGCGCCTCCGGCACCTCCGGCAGCGGCGCCGCCGCCCGCCCCACCCCCCCCTCCAGTAACATCGACCTTCATCCCCGGCCGCAGCTTGTCGACGCCGTCGACGACGACGACCTCGCCGGCCGCCAGCCCGCGGCGCAGCGACGTCTCGTCGCCCTCGGTGAGCTGGGGCTCGACGTTGCGCGTCTCCACCGTCTTGTCCGGCTTGACGACGTAGACGAACGACGACTGCGGGCTGCGCTGGATGGCGGCGGCCGGCACGGTGACCGCGCCATGAAGGGTGTCGACGAGCAGGCGGGCGTTGACGAACTGGTTGGGGAAGAGAGGCTCGTCTTGGTTGGTGAAGATCGCCTTCAGGCGGACGGTGCCCGTCGTCGGGTCGATCTGGTTGTCGACCGCCAGGAGGGTTCCCTGGGCGAGCTTCTTCTTGAGGTCGCGGTCATAGGCGTCGACCGGCAGGGTGCGTCCGGCGTGGAGCTGCTGCAGCACCTGCGGGAGCTGGTCGGCGGGGAGGGTGAAGAGGACGTCGATCGGCTGCAGCTGGGTGATGACGACGATCCCGTTGGGGTCGCTGGCGTGCACGATGTTGCCAGGGTCCACCAGCCGCAGGCCGACCCGGCCGGTGGTCGGCGCGGTGATGCGGCTGTAGGTGAGGTTCAATTTGGCGCTCTCGATCTGCGCCTGGTCGCTCTTCAATGCCGCCTGGAACTGCTGGACGGTCGCCGCCTGGGTGTCGAGCTGCTGCTTGGGGATGGCGTCCTGGGTGATGAGGACCTGGTAGCGCGCCAGGTCGACCTGGGCGTTCCTGAGCGCCGCCTCGTCCTTCGCCCGCTGGCCCTCGGCCTGCATGAGCTGGACCTGGAACGGGCGGGGGTCGAGCTCGGCGATGAGGTTGCCGGCGTGGACGAGCTGCCCCTCCTGGAAGGCGAGCCGGATCAGCTGGCCGTCCACCCGGCTGCGGACGGTGACGGTGCCGAGGGGGGTGACGGTCCCCAGGCCGGTGAGATAAACGCCGACGTCCTTCGTCGTCGCCGTAGCGGCCCCCACGGGCACCGGTCGGGACGCCGCGGCCGCGCTGGCGGCCTGGGCGCTCTGCGCCTTGGCCTTGCCGCGCTGGTGGACGAAGAGGTAGATCCCCAGGGCCACGAGGGCGAGGACCAGGAGCCACACCCAGAGCCGGCGGCGGCGCGGGGTGCCGGTGCGATCGGAGGGAGCAGAGGGATCGGAGGGATGGCCGGCGGCGTCAGAATCGTCAGAGTCAGGGGGCTTGGCGGCCGCCGCGGTGTCGCGGCGGGGAGCCGGAGGCGCCGCCCGCTCGCCTCTCGGAGACCGCGTCGGCTGCGCTTCCGGGGCCTCGGCGGCCTCGTCCACCTGCGTTTCAGTTTCGTCGGAGATCATCGGTTCTGGCCTCTGCGGTCGAAGACAAGGTTGTCGCTGGAAGCCAGGGGCATCCCCTGGCTCGACCCTGGTGACATCGGAACGCCTGCAAAACTCATCCCTGCCGCCCCGAGTGCAGCCCTTCGAAAGACAGACGGCCCTCCCCCTCCTCCGGTTACAGCCGAACCCGCCGCCTACGCCGCGGCAGAGGCGGGCGATGCGAAGAGCGCCTTGACCGAGGGCTTCAGGAGGACCAGGAAGGTGAAGACGCCGAGCGCCGTGCCGAAGGGCATGAACACGCAGGCGACCCCGGCCATGACCAGGCAGTAGGTGTAATGGACGCGGCGGGCGATGTTGCGGCCGGCGAGCAGAAGACAGCTGGCGAAGGTGAGCCCCAAGGCCATGAAGAAGCAGGCAAAGAGGACGAAGAACCAGCCGGTGAAAGCCTGGCTGGCGGGGTCTTTGAGAGAGCCCATCCAGCCGAAGATCAGGGAGAGGCCGATGAACAGGTAGACGAGCGGGAAGCAGGAGAAGACGAACGCCACCCCGGCGACCACATAGTGGAAGACGGAGACCAGCCGCAGGTGCTCGAGATCTTCGTTCATAAGGGGGATTGTACCTCGGGCGGCCACCGGGGGCCGCCCCTACAAATTGGCGCCCGCAGGGGATTTGTGCCACTGGCAGCTTGCCTGCCAGTGTCTTGCCCCGAAGACGTCCTCATCCATCCCGTGACCGACCTGGCTCGGTACCTAGGGCCTTTCGTCGCAACGCCCGGCTTTCTCGCTTGAAATTGCCGCGGTTCGCTACACCGGCGGTTTTTCAGGTAGACAGACGGTTTTTCAAGCAGACGGGAGATTTTTCAAGCAGACAGGAGGTTTGTCTAGGAGACGGGAGCTTTGTCTAGCAGACAGATCATCCGTCTAGCCGGCGGGAGCTTTTTCTAGCGCGCGATAACTTAGGCCTGTCATCCCGAGCGAGAGCGAGGGACCTGGATGGGGGGAGGCCTCCCAAACCTCTGATAGAAAAGGTCTTCTCGCCGCCCATCCCCCAGGTCCCTCGCTCTCGCTCGGGATGACAATCGGGAACGCGTGCTTTTCAATCGGGGGTAACGGCCAAGGTCTCGGCCATTCTCACACGCCCCTCAATCGATCCCCAGCCAGACGGCGACAGCGATGAGGAGGAAGACGATCCAGGCGTAGTGACGGCCGCGCGAGCCGACGCAGGCGACGATGGCGCTGATGAGGAAGGTGACGGCGATGACGGTGAGCGCCGCGGTCTCGGGCTCGCGCACGCCGCGGGCTCCGTAGACGAGGAGGAGGGCCGCGAAACTCCACCAGGCGAGGCTCGTCAGGTGCCAGGCGAAGCGGAGGGT
>DATNKQ010000612.1:0-13721 GCA_035603315.1 Thermoanaerobaculia bacterium | reverse complement strand
CGACCACACGACGACGTGGGCGAGGATAGCGGTGGCCGAGGCGTTGTTCACCGAGAACAGGGTGGTGATCCCGTTCCCGTTCGCCAGATCGACCTCGAAGTACGGCAACAGCAAGGTCGCCGCCGGCACGTCGTCAATCGTGCAGATGACGGCTCCCGCTGGGCCGGCCAAGCCCAGCAGGCAGGCGAGGACGACACAGAATGCGACTCCTCTGTGCATGGTAAACCCCCCTTTTAGTTCGCCAACGTGGATTTCACCGCCACAGATTAGCACACTGGCGAAGCCACCTCCAAGTCAAATCAGGGGGTGGGGCTGCAGACAAGCAAAAGCGTCGCTGTTCTTCAGCGGCCGCCAGTGGCCGCCCCCGATCCGTAGTCGTACCCCTCGCGGGTGCGCACCTTGAACTCGGGGTTGGTGGTCCGCACCTCGACCTTCTGGAAGCCGTTGCCCTCGCCCGCATGGGTGGCCTCGTAGCTCAGCAGGTAGTAGCCGCTGTTCTCCTTGGCGATCTGCTGGAGCGGGGTCGCGAAGTTGACGAAGTTGAAGTAGTAGCGCCCGCCGGTCTCCGCCGCCAGCTCGTTCATGGCGTTCGCCAGCGGGCGATTGATGGCGCCCGGCCGGCCGAGGTCGACAGGGTAGACCGCGACGTTCGAGTCGTTCAGAGCCCGCACCATCGGCGGATAGTAACGGAGATCCGGGATGTACTGCCGGAAATCGTTCACCAGCCCGAAGCCGCTGGTGAAGAGCACCAGGTTCTTGCGGCCGGTGATGCCGTGGAGGGAGTCGGCCAGGACCTGGATCCCCTCGTAGATGGTCGGCGTGCGGTCACGGAGCTTGTTGCCCCGCGGCAGGGAAGCCAGGAGGGACGGGCCGTTGCCGGGCACGCCGCCGGGATCCTTGCCCTGGATCGCGTTGCCGATGGCGGCCACCAGGGCCCGCCGATCGCGGGTGAAGTCCTGCTGCACCTTGAGCTTGAAGTCGTAGCTCACCACCGCCACGTAGTCGTTGGGGAGCAGCTCGTCCGCCCATTTCTCCGCCTGGTGCCCGGCGTCCATCGCCCGCACCAGCAGGCGGGAGGACCGGCCGCTGCGCGCGCCGGAGGCGTCGAAGAAGAGGACGAAGTAGCGGTTCTCCGTGACGCGGTCGACGTTCAGGCGCCGGGCCGCCACCGCCTCGTCCGACTCCAGGAACCGGCGGTTGCTGTAGAAGGTGACGCCGGTCAGGGGGACGGGCTTGCCGTTCTCCCTGACCACGAAGTCGTTCTTGTCGAGGCCGACGATGACGTGGCCCTGGGGGTCGGTGACGAGGACGTCGAGCAGCACCTCGTTGACGTTGGCCTGGTCCTGGAACCGGGGGGGCGGCGCCGAGGATCCGGCGGATCGCTCCGCGACGGCGGCTGAGCCCAGTACCGGCAGCAGGACGAGAACCGCCAGCGCCAGCAGGGTGGAATGTAGAAGTCGTTTCATAAGTACCTCCTTCTTGGCCGCGCTCAAAGTCAGCGGCCGGTGCTCTTCCCCCCGTAGGCGTAGCCCTCGCGGGCCCGCAGGCGGAACTCGGGGTTGGTGGACTTGACCACCACCTTCTGGAAGCCGGACTTGTCGCCCGGATGGGTCGCCTGGTAGCTCAACAGGTAGTAGCCGTTGTTCTCGCGCGACACCTTGGCGAGCGGCACGAGGAAGTTGGTGAAGTTGAAGAAGTACTGGCCTCCGGTGTCGGTCGCCAGCTGGTTCTCGGCGTTCGACAGCGGGTGCTGGGTGCCGGCCGGCACGATGTCGATGGGATAGACCGCCACGTTGTTGTCGTTCAACGCCTGCATCATCGGCGGGTAGTAGCGGGCGTCCGGGATGTACTGTCCGAAGTTGTTGATCTGGCCGAAGCCGATGGTGAAGAGGAGGACGTTCTTGCGGCCGGTGACGCCTCCCGTGGCCTTGGCCAGCACCCGCAGGGCGTCGTAGATGGTGGCCGTCTTGTCGCGCAGGTCGTTGCCCCGCGGCAGCGCGGCCAGGAGCGTCGGCCCGTCGCCCTTCTGCGCGATCCGCGACGGCCAGTTGCTCTCCGGGTCCTTGGCCTGGACGGCGTTGCCGATGGCGCCCAGGAGGGCGCTGCGATCGCGGGTGAAGTCCTGCTGCACCTTGAGCTTCTGGTCGTAGCTGACGACGGCGACGTAGTCGTTGGCCAAGAGTTCCTTGCTCACCCATTCCTTGGCGCGGCGGCCGGCTTCGAGCTGCTGCGCCAGGAGGCCCGGCGCGTCGGCGTCAGCGCTCTTCTGGTCCTCGAAGAAGAGGATGAAGTAGCGGTTCTCCGGCACCTTGTCGACGTTCAGGCTTTTGACGGCGACCCCCTCCTTCGATTCCAGGTACTGGCGGTTGCTGTAGAAGGTCACCCCCGTCAGGTCGACGGGCTTGCCGTTCTCGGTGACCACGAAGTCGCCCTTGTCGAGCCCGACGATGACGTTGCCCTGGCGGTCGGTGACCAGCACGTCGAGCAGCACCTCGCGGACGTTGGCCTCGCCCTGGAAGCGGGCGCTCGGCTTCTCCTCGCTCCCCTGCGCGAGTGCCGGAGCCGGCAGGGCCGAAAGGCCCAGCGACGCCGCCAACGCGAAGAGGGTCGGACGGATCATGCGGTTCATGTTCGATCTCCTTGGGTCTCTGCAGAGCCCTTCTGAGGGTCTACAGCAAAGGATGGGCCACCCGGTGGCCAGGAGTGGTAGGCGGCAGGCGCCGGCCGCCGGCAGGGGGCGCCGTCCCCTCCGGAGGACGTATCGCGTCCTCAGCGGGGATAGAAGCCGCCGGCGGCGGCGCGGGCGCGGAGGGCGTCGGAGGGGCGGAAGCGGTCGCCGACGGCGCTCTCCAGGCGCTCCAGGGTGGCGACGATCTCGTCCAGGCCCTGCTGGTCGGCCCAGCGGCAGAGGCCGCCGCGGAAGGGCGGGAAGCCGGTGCCCAGGATCATCGCCAAGTCGAGCTCGGCGGCGCTGCCCACCACCTGCTCCTCCAGGCAGCGCGCCGCCTCGTTGACCATCGGCAGGACCATGCGGTCGGCGATCTGGCCTGGATCGGGATGCTCGATCCGCGGCTCGATTCCGAGGATCTCGTAGACCGCGGGATCGGGGTCCTGGCGCTCGCGCCCGTCGTAGCGGTAGAAGCCGCTGCCGGTCTTGGTGCCCAGGCGGCCCTCGCCGGAGAGGCGATCGATCCAGCCCGGCAGCGGCAGCCGGTCGCCGAAGGCCGCGGCCAGGATGTGGGCCACCTTGACGGCCACGTCCAGCCCCACCTCGTCGGTGAGCGCCATCGGCCCCAGCGGCATCCCCCAGTCGGTCATCGCGCGGTCGAGGTCCTCCATGCGGTGGCCGGCGTCGAGCAGCCAGAGCGCCTCGATCGAGTAGAACATCAGCAGCCGGTTGACGAGGAAGCCGGGGGTGTCCTTGACGAGGACGGGGGTCTTCCCCAGCCGCCGGGCGAAAGCGAAGACGGTGTTGACCGCGGCCGGCTCGCAGCCCGCGGGCGCGATCACCTCGACGAGCGGCATCCGGTTCACCGGGTTGAAGAAGTGCATGCCCACCACCCGCTCCCGGTGGGGGGTCTTCTCGCCGATGGCGGCGATCGACAGCGACGAGGTGTTGGAGGCGAGGACGGCGTCCGGCCGCAGGTGGCGCGCGACCTCGGCGAAGACCTCCTGCTTGACCGCCAGCTTCTCGACGATCGCCTCGATCACCAGGTCCGTGCGCTCGAAGCCGGCGTAGGAGAGGGTGGGGAGGAGGAGCGCCATCTGGCGCCGCACCTCCGGCTTGGTCACCCGGTGCCGGCGCGCCAGGCGCTCGAAGAGCTGCCCCGCGTGCGCCATGCCGCTGGCGAGCGCCCGGTCGTCGACGTCCTTGAGGCGGATAGGAACCCCCGCCTCGTGGGCGGCGAGCTGGGCGATGCCGCCGCCCATCACCCCGGCGCCGAGCACGGCGAGCTGGCGGACGGGGCGCGCCGGGGCGCCGGGCAACCCGTTCGCCTTCTTCGCCTCCTCGGTGAGCCGGAAGACGTGGATCAGGTTCTTGGCCACCCGCGAGGTGGCGAGGTCGGCGACCGCCCGCGCCTCGGCGTCGAAGCCGGCGCGAGCTCCCTGCTCGACGCCGACGCGCACCACCTCGATAGCGCGGAGAGGCGCCGGGTACTGGCCGCGGGTCGCCTCCAAGGTCTTCTTGCGCGCCTGGTCGAAGACGATCTTGCGGCCCAGCGGGTTGCGCTCGAGGAGGAGCTCCTTGAAGTCGGGGCGCGCGTCCTCGGGGCGCGGCCGGTCGCGGCGCGCCAGGGCGAAGTCGCGCACCTCGTCCAGGAAGCGGGCGTCGGGCAGGAGGGCGTCGGCGAGGCCGATCTTCAACGCCCGCCGTCCCGAGACCGTCTTGCCGGCGAGGATCATGTCGAGCGCCGCGGCGATCCCCACCCGGCGCGGCAGGCGCGTGCAGCCGCCCCAGCCCGGGAGGATGCCGAGCCGCACCTCGGGCAGCCCGATGCGGACCTCCGGCCGGTCGGCGACCACCCGGTAGGTCGAAGCGAGGGCCCACTCCGTCCCGCCGCCCATGCAGCTGCCGCGGATGGCGGCGACGGTGGGGAAGGGCAGGGCCTCCCAGGCGGCGAAGATGCGATGGCCGATGCGGGAGCCGGCCTCGGCAGCGTCGGGATCGGTGACCCCCGCGATCTCCTCGACGTCGGCGCCGGCGACGAAGTTCGCGCCCTTGCCGGAGAGGAGGACGAGGCAGCCGACGTCCTCCCGGGCGGCGAGCCCGGGGATCACCTGCTCGAGCTCTTCCAAGATGGGGCGCGAGAAGACGTTGACCTTGGCGCCGGGGACGTCGAAGGTGAGCGCGGCCAGGCGGTCGGAGCCGACCTCGAGCCGGAACGACACCATCAGTAGGCCGCCCGCCCGCCCGCCGCGGCGTCGGCCCGCTGATCCCGCTGATAGAGCCGGTCGATGACCTCGCCGTACTTCTGGTTGATCACCCGGCGCTTGACCTTCTGGGTGGGGGTGAGCTCGCCGGTCTCGAGCGAGAACTCGGCAGGCAGGAGGTCCCAGGCGGAGATCTGCTCGTAATGGGCGAGGCCCTTGTTGACCCTCTCGACCTCCGCCGCGTAGAGGGCGCGGACCTGGGGGTTGGCGAGGAGGGCGGCGGGGTCGCCGGCGCCGATCCCCTGCTTCTCGGCCCAGGCCTTGAGGGCGGCGAAGTCGGGCACCAGGAGGGCGGAGAGGAACTTCCGGCGGTCGCCGATGACCACCGCCTCGCTGATGAAATGGCTGCTCTTGAGCGAGCCCTCGATGGGCGCCGGGGCGATGTTCTTGCCGTAGGCGTTGATGATCAGCTCCTTCTTGCGGTCGGTGATGCGGAGGAAGCCCTCGCCGTCCAGCTCGCCGATGTCGCCGGTGTGGAACCAGCCCTCCGTGTCGATCACCTCGGCGGTCGCCTCGGCCATGTTCCAGTAGCCCTTCATGGTGTTGTGCCCGCGGGAGAGGATCTCGCCGTCGCCGGCGATCTTCACCTCGACGCCGGGGATGGGCCGCCCCACCGTCCCCAGCTTGACGTCCTTCGGCGTGTTGCAGGAGATGACCGGCGAGGTCTCCGACAAGCCGTAGCCCTCGTAGATGGGGACTCCGATCCCCCAGAAGAACTCGGCGACGTCGCGGGAGAGCGGCGCGCCGCCCGAGAGGGCGTACTGGAAACGCCCGCCCAGCCGCTCCCTGATCTTGCCGAAGACGAGCTTGTCGGCCAGGCCGAGCTTCCAGTTGAGCAGGCCCGGCGGCGGCTGCTGCCGCAGGCGCCAGGGGAGGGCCTCCTTCGCCACCCCGGCGGCCCAGGCGAAGATCTTCTGCTTGATGGGCGAGCTCGCCGCCACGTTCTCCTGCACCCGCGCCAGCACCTTCTCGTAGACGCGCGGCACCGAGACGAAGACGTTCGGCTTGACCTCCTGCATGTTCTGGGCGACGGCCGCGACCGACTCGGCGTAGGCGATCGTGCATCCCTTGTAGAAGTAGCAATAGTCGACCGTGCGCTCGAAGGAATGCGAGAGGGGGAGGAACGAGAGGGCGGTGAACTTGGAGTCGATGTCGAGCACCGAGAGCGCCGAGAGGAGGTTCGAGACGATGTTGTCGTGGGTGAGCATCACCCCCTTGGGCTTGCCGGTGGTGCCGCTCGTGTAGACGAAGGTGGCGAGGTCGTCGGGCTTCACGGCCCGCGCCCGGCGCTCGAAGTCCGCGGCGTCTCCCGCCTGGGCGGTGAGCTGAGAGAACGGGAGGACCCGCGGGTCGCCCGCCGGGGCGTCGCCGCGGAGGAGGATCAGCTTCTCGACCTGCGGCATCTGCTCGCTCTGCGACAAGAGCCCCGCCAGGTGCGCCGGGGTCTCGGCGAAGACCAGCCGGGCGCCGCAGTCGTTGGCGATGTAGGCGGCCTGGTCGGGCAGGAGGGTGGGATAGATGGGCACCAGGACGGCGCCAACGCAGAGAGTGGCGAAGTCGACGGTGGGCCAGTGCGGGCCGCTCTCGGACATCAGGGCCACGCGGTCGCCGGGCTTCACTCCCAGCGCCAGGAGCCCCGCCGCCAGGCGGCGGACGCGGTCGCTCAGCTCGGCGGTCGAGACCGGCTGGTAGCTGCCGCCCACCTTGTGGAGCAGGCAGTCCGGCTTGCTGTGCTCAGCGAGGTTGAGAAAAAGCTCCGCCAGAGTTCGGATCGCCATCGCCCCTCCCGACATTCATGCCCGGAATGTCATAAGGCGACGATTCTATCCCACGGCCTCGCCTTGACGGCCCCGGCGGCGGGCGGTATCCTTCCGCCCCTGTCCGCGGTGCCACCGTCCGTGCATCGCCATCGTCGGGGCGTAGCTCAGCTTGGTAGAGCGCACGGTTCGGGACCGTGAGGTCGGAGGTTCAAATCCTCTCGCCCCGACCAATCCTCCTCACAGACTAGAAGCCCTTCGTCCACCTCGCGGGCGTCTCCGCCGGCTGTGTTATCGTCATTTGTGGCACCCTAAACCACATCCGGAACTGCAAACGAGGGACGCCGGTGACAATTCCCACGGAGCCGATCGGCAGCATCCCGCGACCGCTGCGGTTGATGGCGGCGGTGGCGGCGACCGACGGCACGGACCCTCGGCTGGACTCCCTCTACGAAGAGGCGATTCGGGACACCGTCGAGCGCTTCGAGGCCACCGGCTCCCCGGTGATCACCGACGGCGAGCAGAGGAAGTACCACAACTTCTGGACCTATTGCGTGCACGGGCTGCCGAACACGGACTCGGATGGCTTCAAGATTCCGTTCTCGGCGGGCCACACCCGCCGGATGCTGCGGCTCACGGGCGGCCCTTTCCGCTACAAGCGGTACGCGGACAGCTATCTGGAGGTGGCCCTGCGGTACGCCCACAAGCCGGTCAAGCAGGCCGTCATCTCACCCTCGGCCCTGAGTCTCATGTACCCGGCCGAGGCGATTCCCGGGTACTCCCGCGAACAGTTCATCGAGGACCTGTTACACGAGCACGAGACCGAGGTCCGCAGGTGCTTGCAGAAAGGCGCGCATAAAGTTCAGATCGACTTCACGGAAGGGCGGCTGGCGGTCAAGATCGACCCCTCCGGACATCTCCTTCACACCTTCATCGATCTGAACAACCTGGCGCTGTCGCGGTTCTCCGCCGAGGATCGCCAGCGCATCGGCGTGCACACCTGCCCGGGCAGCGATCTCGACTCGACCCACAGCGGGGACGTCGACTACGCGGAGCTGTTGCCCAGCTTGTTCGAGCTCCAGGCCGGGAGCTTCTACGTCGCGTTGGCAGGCGAACGGGACCGCGTCCGCGTGCTCAAGATCATCCGGGATCACCTGCAGGCCGAGCAGCGGGTCTTCGTCGGCGTCGTCGCCCCGATCGACCCCCGCGTCGAGACGCCGGAGGAGGTCCGGGACCGGATTTTCGAAGCTGCGGAATACATCCCCTTGGAGCAGCTCGGGACGACGGACGACTGCGGCTTCTCCCCCTTCTGCGACGATACCTCCACCACCCGCGACACGGCCTTTGCGAAGATCCGTGCGCGGGTGCTCGGCACCGGGCTCGCGTCCGCAACGCTCGGGTTTGGCTGATGGCGTCCAAGAAGGACAACGAGGAGCGGCAGCTCCGTTCAGTAGCCCTCCAGAACGCCCAGGCCATCCTCGTCGCCCGCCAGCGGGCCGAGCGGGAGCTCGCCGCCGAGCGGGAACGGCTGCGGATCACCCTCGCCAGCATCGGTGACGCGGTGATCAGCACCGACGCCTTAGGCCGGGTGACCTACTTGAACGGGGTGGCCGAAGCCTTGACCGGGTGGACCCAGGCCGAGGCCGCGGGGAAGCCTCTGCCGGAGGTCTTCCACATCATCAACGAATACAGCCGCGAACCGGCTGAGAACCCCGCCCTCCACGCCCTGCGGGAAGGGATGGTGGTCGGGCTGGCGAATCACACGGTCCTCATCGCCCGGGACGGCGCCGAGTGGCCGATCGACGACAGCGCCGCCCCCATGCTGGACGAGTCCGGCGCTCCGGTGGGAGTGGTGCTGGTCTTCCGCGACGTCACCGCGCGCCGGCGGGCGGAGGAGGCCCAGGCGCGGCTCGCCGCCATCGTCGAGTCTTCCCAGGACGCGATCGTCAGCAAGAATCTTGACGGCGTCGTCAGGACCTGGAACGCCGGGGCCGAGCGGCTCTTCGGGTTCACGGCCGAAGAGGCCATAGGCCGGCCGATCACCCTGATCATCCCGACCGACCGGCTGGAGGAAGAGCGGCAGATCCTGTCCAGGCTTGCCGGCGGGGAGCGGATCGAGCACTACGAGACCGTCCGGGTGGCCAAGGATGGCCGCCGGCTCGACATCTCGCTGACCGTCTCTCCGATCCGGGACGCCGAGGGCCGTATCATCGGGGCGTCCAAAGTCGCCCGTGACGTGACCGAACGGAAGCGGGCGGAGGAGGCCCTGCGGGCGAGCGAGCAACGCGTCCGGGAGGCCGTGGAAGCGCTCAAGGAGGCCGACCGTCGCAAGGACGAGTTCTTGGCGGTGCTGGCTCATGAGCTGAGAAATCCGCTGGCCCCGCTGCGGTACGGCCTCCAGCTGATGCGTCTGGCGCCCGGCGACGCGGACGCCGTCGCCAAGTCGCGGGACATGATGGACCGGCAGCTCTCCCACCTGGTGCGGCTGGTGGACGACCTGCTCGACGTCTCCCGCATCAGCCGCAACAAGCTGGAGCTGCGCCGCTCCCGCGTGCTGCTCGCGGACGTGATCAGCAGCGCGGTGGAGACCGTCCGTCCGGCGCTCGTGGCGGGCGGGCGCGAGCTGACGGTCTTCCTGTCGCCGGAGCCGATCCTTCTCGACGCCGACTTGACCCGGTTGGCTCAGGTGTTCGGCAACCTCCTCAACAACAGCGCCAAGTACACCGAACGGGGCGGGCACATCTGGCTCACCGCGACCCCGGAGGGGGACCAGGTCCTGGTAACGGTCCGGGACGACGGGATCGGCATCCCCGCTGCGGCCCTGGCGAACGTCTTCGACATCTTCAACCAGGTCGACCGGTCGGTCGAGCGCAGCACCGGCGGGCTGGGCATCGGGCTGGCCCTGGTCAAGGGCCTCGTCGAGAAGCACGGCGGGACGGTCGAGGCGGCGAGCCCCGGCGAGGGGAAGGGCAGCACCTTCACCGTCAGGCTGCCCGTGCTGAAAGACCGAGTGCCGTCGTCGCCTGGGAAACCAGCCGAGGGCTGGCCGGGCTCCGCCGGTTCGTCAGGTTGAAGGAAGATCCAGCCGAAGTCGGACGGCGCCGGGGGCTGCCGGCGCCGCCCGCAGGGCTTCCATCTACCCGACGGCCACGGCCTCCGCCTCGGCGTTGACGGTCGCCTCCGCCAGCTCGGTGAGCTTCCGGTCGGCCTCTTTCTCCTCCACGAGGCTTTGCGCCAGGAGCTTCTCCGCCGCGCGCTCGCCGAGGAGCCGGGCGTAGGCGACCACCGTCCCATAGCCGGCGATCTCGTAGTGCTCGACGTGCTGAGCGGCGGCGATGATGCCGGCGTCCAGCACCTCGGGGGCGATGTCCTCCTCCAGCAGCTCCTTGCCCTCCTCCAGCACCCCTTCCATGCCCTTGCACTTCTTGCCCTGACCCCGCTTGCCGAGCTGGGCGAAGATCGAATCGAGGCGCTCGAGCTGCTCCTTGGTCACCTGCAAGTGCTCTTCGAGGCTGCTCTTCAGCTCGTCGTTCGAGGCCGCCTTGATCATTTTCGGCAGCGCCTGGATGATCTGGCGTTCCATGCTGTGCAGGTCCTTGAGCTCTTCTTCGTACAGCTTGCGGAGCGAGTCGATCTGCATGTCAGTCTTCCTCCAAGGTGAGTTGAGCGAAATCGCCCATCGATCGCAGGAGCAAGCCCGGTGCCAGCCGGCCGTCGTAACGAAACTCCCCTGCGGTCGCCAGAATCACCACGACCGGCCGCCGGATCGGACGCGCCGACTTCCCGGCGACGCCGGGGGAGGACACCATGCCTTTCAAGATCAAGGACCTGATGATCGACCTCGTTTCCGAAAGCCCCGGAGCCGGCGAGGCGCGCTACTGCCCGTTGCCATCCGTCCCCAACCTCGCCTGCATCAATTTTACGACCAGGGTCGCCTGCACCCAGAGCAACGGCTGCGGGTTGCACTCGGCGCCCTATTTCGCGCTCTGTGACTTCTCCGCGCCGCTGACGGACCCTGGCCCGCGGGATCTCGGCGCGCTCAAGGCGCAGCTCCGCGCGGCTCTGGCCGAAGTCGAGGAGCGCGAACGGGCCGTCGAAGCGGAGTCGCGCCCGAGGACACGCGAGGAGGCCGAGGAGCTCGAAGGAAAGCTTCAGGAGGCGCTCGAAGAGCTGCGCAGCCTGAAGAAGAGCCTGCCGGCCGACAGGTAGACGACGTTCCATATCTCATGACCAGGATGTAGTACAGCGCACGACAAACGCGCCTGAGCGCGAAGGGCGGCGGCTACGCTCGGCGATTTCGAGCTGCGCATCGTCGGGTAGTTCCGACTCTCACCCCGTTCTTGAGCAGGCGCGCATGAATTGCTCGCCGTTGCGGTCAAACGGCGTTGGGCCGAAGAGGACAGCGGCGGCCGCTCCGTCTCGCGGTGCGGGTTTTCAGGACTCGAAAATAGCCGCCATCTCCGTTTAAAACCTCCCGTCTCCGTTTAAAGCTCGCCGTCTCGGTTTAAAAGCTCCCGTCTCTATTTAAAACCCGCCGTCTCCATTTAAAACCCGCCGTCTCCATTTAAGACCCGCCGTCTCCATTTAAAACCCGCCGTCTCCGTTTAAAGCTCGCCATCTCCGTTTAAAGCCTCCCGTCTCCGTTTAAAGTTTCCCATCTCCGTTTAAAGCCCGCCGTATCGGAGACGGGAGGTTTTAAACGGTAAAAAGCGTCGTGAAACGGAGATGGGGCTCCTGAAGGCGTGATGGCGGCCGCGGATCCGTTGCGAGGTCGGAACGGCAGGGAAAGGGGGGCCTTGCGGCCCCCCTCGGTTACTGCGGGTTACTGCTGGCTGTTCGCCGCGGCGCCCGCGGGCGCCACGGGGGTGGTGGGAGAGGCCGGCTGGACGGCCGGTGGCTGGGCCGCCGCCGGCGGCTTACGCCGGAACCGGCGGTTGCGGGGGCGGAGGCCGAACTCGAGGAGCTTCTCGTTCTCGGGCCCGTACTTGGCCGCCACGTGGGCGGCCAGGCGGTTGCGCAGCTTGATGCCGTCCAGGACGCCCTGGATGCGGGAGCCTTTGGCGGCGCGGAGCTGCGCGGTGAAGGCCTGTTCCTGGTTGCCCATGTCCTGCACGTGGGCGACGGCCTGCTCGAAGGCGGCGAGGTCATCCCCCGCCTGGGGCATGTCGGTGAGGTTGGCGCGGACGTGGGTCGCCAGCTTCACCCAGGTGTTGACCTGGTTGTTCAACGTCTTGATCCCGGTCTGCTTCGGCGGCCGGGGAGTCTGTGGCTGTGCCATGGTAGTCTCCTTGTCGTCTACTGCGTTAGGGAGCGGCGCGAACCGCTCCGGTGATCCTGTCTCGGCGACGATCCCATCGTCTCCGAGACAGTTGTTTTTGGGGCCTGTCGGTCGCCGTTTCGCCGTTCGGGAGGTCCCCGCGGTCCGATCATCGTCATCCTCCCCCTAACCCCGGAATTTCATGGCCAGCGCGAGCTCGAAGTCCGGACGCTCGAGCCAGCCGGCGCTCGGAGTCTTGATCGAGACGGTCGCCTTGCCGGGGCGGAGGTCGATCTCCGGCAGGCGCTCGCGGACGGCGCCGAGGTCGGAGAGGTAGTCCAGGAAGGCCAGCGCGGACTCCATCTCGGGGAGGTCGAAGCTGCGGACGATGGCGCGGCCTCCGCGGCGGAGGCTCCAGCCCGGGAGGTCCTCGAGCTGGAGCTGGACGCGCTCGGCCTTGAGGTCGGCCGCCGGTTGGCCCGGCGGCGGGGGAGGGAAGCCGATCTGGGGCTTGGGCGCGGCCGTGGACTCGGTCTTCATGCTACGTCTCCTTTCGAAAAGCCAGGGGCTTCATGCCCCCGGGCGGGCTGCTGGGGCTGCCGGCTCCGGTTTCCCCGACCGCTGGAGGTGGTCGAGGAAGGAGCGGATGAGGCGCGCGAGGCTGTTGCGATGGAGACGGGGCACGCCGGGGACCTCCTTGAGGACCGCCGAGAGGTCGTCGTCGAGGCGGATGGGGCGTTCCGGTAGGGCCGCGCCGAGGAGATAGTCGACGGAGACGCCGAGGACGGACCCCAGGAGGGTCAGGGTCTTGGCGCCCGGGCTGATTGCGCCGCCCTCATAGCGGCTGACGATCGACTTGGTAATGCCGAGAGCCTCGGCCAGCCGCTCTTGGGTCCAGCCCCGCGACTCCCGCAGCCCCTGGATGCGGCGCCCGAGATCCCTACCGAACTTTCGACCCTCGTGCCGTCGTCCCGGCATCGCACGCTCCCCTCCCTGACGCCCGCATGAGCCGCTGAACTCACCCTAAAGCGGATACATTTGTAGACATCGGGCAAGAGCGAGTCAAGAAAAGATTCGCAAATTGTAACTTTCAAGATGCTGAAGTGAGCGATAGCACTAAAAAATGTCGATTGCGACACCTAAAATTCTCTTGTATAGACGATTTCTATCGTAAAGCAGAGCGACATGGATTCGAGGGGGAAAGGCGGGAAAAGAGATCTTCTAGCCATTTCAGGCTATGAATCGTGCCTAGGAGGTGCCGGCTGGCAACACCGCCGCCGCCGCGGCGGAACGAGGCGAAGGTGAAGAAGTCGAAGGGTGGACCTCGATCAGCAGGCTGGCAGGTAAAGCAGGCGGCAGAGCGGACCACCGGTACCTGGGGTACGGCCGTCCCATCTGGGAGCGTGGGAGGGTGACACCCACGGGAGAGACTGTATTGCCTACTTCTTGTCCTTAAGCGCCTCGCGCAGGAACGCCACGAGCTGCGCGAGCTCTGCATCGGAAAGCCGGCTGGGTTCCATTCCGCCCTCGACCATCTTGCCCTGAGGTTTCCGCAGCAGCGCCTGGAGGGCGGCGGCTGGCTGAGACCCGATGCCGTCCAGAGGAATGAGCCCGCCGGCGCCGTGGCCGCTGGCGCCGTGACAGCCGGAGCAGCCCTCGTTCTCGAAGAGCAGGGCGCCTTTCGCGGCAGCGGGCGAAAGCTTTGCCGCCACCGCGGCAGCACCGGCGGGCGCGAGCTCCCGGGGCTCGAAGGGGGCGCGGTTGTATTCCTCCTC
>DATNKQ010000588.1:0-2166 GCA_035603315.1 Thermoanaerobaculia bacterium | reverse complement strand
GTTTCTCGCGCGGCAACCGCGTCGGATGGTCAACCTCCGGCAAAAATTCACACGCTCTGAGCTCAGCGAGGGACCTGGGAGGGAAGCTGCGCCAGAGCTCAGATCACCACGCCCTCCCAGCGGAACGTGGCGCGGTGCGGGGTGAAGGCCGGGATGGAGAGGGGGGCGAGGAGCGGCCGGCCGTCGCGCCAGAACTCCTCCGTCGGCCGCTTCTCGCCGGTCTTGTAGAAGTGCTCGAGGTAGGCGCGGTCGCAGGCCGAGAAGTCCGAGAGCCAGGCGTCGAGGTCGTCGACGCCGGCCTCGTGGAGCAGGGCGAGCCCGAAGCGGGAAGCCTCCGCTTCGTAGGCGTCGACCTCGGCGAGGTCTTCGGCGGAATATTGCCCCGGGGGCTTGCCCCCGATCTCCCGGGCGCGGCTCGACAGGCTCCACTGCACGGTGTGGCCGAACAGGTGGGCGAGGGTGAACACCTGGAGTTCGTCCTTCTGCTCGCAGTCCAGGTGGATCTCCGCCCCGTCGAGGTCGCCGGTGAAGGGCGGCGGAACGTCGACCACGCGGACCGGGATCCCATACCGCCCCTCAACCCGCTCGCGCAGCCGGGACAGCACCTGGGCGAAGCGCTCGGGGCTCGGCTTCATGGCAGCGGATTCTACCGGCTCCCGGAACGGCGCCTCGCATGCGATCACCTCAACTTGCGCCCATTCACCCGGGTGGCGGTCGCAGGATCGTTGCGGTCGGCGCGCCAGGTGGGATGGTTGAAATTGGCCACGAAGTCGCCGTTGTACGACGCGGCGGCGCGATCGAAGGTCAGCTTCCCGATGGGCCGCCAGTTGCTGAACGTGCGCCGCTCGAAGGCCGGCGTGCCCCGCGTCGAGCCTTCATCCGTCACCTCGATGTGGAAGGTGAGGGTGCGCTTGGGCGCCGGATCGCCGCGGTCGTAGATCTGCGCCATGACCTCGTCGCGGAGGTCCAGGCCTTCGCCTGCGATCCTGGGCTGGTCGGGAGCGACCAGGAAGCGCATGAACTCGGGACTCCTCGTCGGCTCGTCCTTGGCCTTGCCAAGCTCGGCGATCGGATAGAGCTGGCGGATCGAGGGCTTCTTGTCGGTGCGCAGGAAGACCGCGCCCGAAAGCAGCAAGATCGCCACTCCGCTGCTGCCGCGCCGCCACGAGTGCGTATCGGGAGCATTGCGCAGCTCCGCGTCGTTCATGAAGTCGGTCCGTTCCCCGCCGAGATCCTGCTGCGTAATGAAGCTCGCCGTCCGCAGCGGCTCGGCATGGGTCGGGTCCGTCGTGGGGAAGAGCGAGCCGACGAGCGCCAACGACCGCTCGTGGCCGCGCCGCGTCTCGGTGCAACAGGTCGAGTAGCGGCCAACGGCCAGCGCCCGGCTGCCCTGGGCAAAATAACCCGACTAGGCGGTCTCTTCCGTGATCTCCCACAGCCCCGTGAGACAGATCCCGTTGGGGTGCAGCAGGCGGCGGAAGCCCTTGCCGTCCTTGCCCCAGCGCAGGTCGGCTTGGGAGTCGACCGCCCGTTCGGCGACCTGGCGAAACAAGGAGGGCCGGCCGAACGGCAGGATCCCGCGCAGAAGGCTCCCCAAGGTGACTGCATAAGTCGGCAGCGGCGGCTCGCCGGCGCCACCCCACACCTTCTGGTAGGGATTGGCGAAGAGAGCGTCCCGCACGGCGGAGAAGCGGGAGCCGTTGTAGGCGCGGTCTTCGTCCGTCATCTGTTGCGTGCCCGAGAATTCCGGCATGGGGAACTCCTGTGCGGCCTCCGGCCTCGAGGCGATCGGTGGTTACAATGGATGCTCCAAGTTACATCGGGTGCTTCAATAATGTCTAGAGCGCTGTCCTCTGAAATCGTGGCTCCGCCTTAAGGAGGGCACGCTTTTCGGTCGTCCCAGGCCGCGACCAGCCGCTTGGGCCCGCTCAACCGCCAGGCATCCTCGAGGAGCGCGCGGAGATCGTCGGCGCGGACGGTTGCGAGCCGCACCAGGACCGCCGGGTAGCCGTTGTAGTGGTCGGTGGTGAAGAAAACCTCGGGGTCCGCCTGCAGCAGGACCTCCTTCGCGTCGTGGCCGATCTTCAAGACGATCGACTCGCCGTCGTTGCGCAGCCGGACGTAGAACTTCCCCTTGACCCGCAGGGCGGCCGTGCCGTAGGACGT
>DATNKQ010000586.1:0-3843 GCA_035603315.1 Thermoanaerobaculia bacterium | reverse complement strand
GGTGAAGAAAACCTCGGGGTCCGCCTGCAGCAGGACCTCCTTCGCGTCGTGGCCGATCTTCAAGACGATCGACTCGCCGTCGTTGCGCAGCCGGACGTAGAACTTCCCCTTGACCCGCAGGGCGGCCGTGCCGTAGGACGTGCCCTCCTCGACGCCCGGCAGCGCCAGCGCGAGCCGGCACACGGTCTCCCAGGTGACCCCTCGGGCCTGGCCTCGTCGATGCGCCATCGCCAGGCGGCTCCGGCTTACTCCGCGCCGTAAGCCCCGACGCCGGCCTCGGCAGGCGTGCCGCGCCCCGCCACGGAGAGCCCCGCTGCCGCGGTAACGGCGAGAACGGTTGCGAACAGGACGGCGATGCGTTTTCCCATACGGTGCATTCTACGGCGAGCACCCGCTCGAGAGTTCCGCCCATTGACACCGTCCGCCGGGATGCTTCCCCCGAAGTGCCTCCGAGGTGCTGCCCCCGAGGTGCCACCCGTTTCGACGGGTGATCGTCCATGCCATCTGAGTTGCGCAGCGAAACCCTGCCTCGAGGAGCGGCCGAGGTGCCACCCGTTTCGGAGTCCCTGGGCAGATTGGCGAAGCTTTTCCGTCTTCCTCCCATATGGGGCGTCGTTTGCGCTATCTGCCACCCGAAGGGAGCGGCCTCGTCGAGGTCACCTGCCGGACCCTCCAGGGCCGCTTTCTCCTGCGCCCGGGCAAGGAGCTCAACGAGATCGTCCTCGGCGCCCTCGGCCGGGCGCAGGAGCTCTACCCGGTGGGGATCTGCGCCTTCGCCTTCAGCTCGAACCACTACCACCTGCTGCTCCGGGTCGAGGATACGCGGCAGATGTCCTCCTTCCTCTGCCATTTCAACTCCAACCTTGCCCGCGAAGCCGGCCGGCTCTACGGATGGCGCGAGAAGTTCTGGGGACGCCGCTTCCAGGCCATCCCGATCAGTGAAGAAGAGGCAGCGCAGCTCGAACGGCTCCGCTATGTCCTCGCGCACGGCTGCAAGGAAGGGCTGGTCGAGCGCTTGCGGGACTGGCCGGGAGTCAGCGCCGTCTCGGCCCTGTTGGAAGAAAAACCGCTTAAGGGGGTTTGGTTCGACCGCACGCAGGAATACGCCGCCCGACGCCGGGGCGAGGCGTTCGATCGCCTGCGTTACGCCTCCTCTTATTCGCTGAAGCTCGAGCGGCTCCCCTGCTGGACGCACCTTTCTGCCGAGCTGTATCGGGAGCGCATCGGGGAGATGGTCGACGAGATCGAAGCCCAGGCCGCAGCCCAGCGCGAGCTGGGCGGCCAACTGGCGAAAGGCCCCACAGCGATCCGAGCTCAGGACCCGCATGACCGACCCGAGAAGCTGAAGCGATCGGCGGCTCCGTTGTTCCACGCCGCGAGCCGCCGCATGCGGCGAGAGCTCTACGAAGCCTATGCGCATTTCGTCGCGGCCTTCCGCGAGGCCGCCGAAAGACTCCTGGCCGGGGATCGCCGAGCCGCCTTCCCGGCGGGAAGCTTTCCACCTGCTCTACCCTGGGTCGGTGGTTAGCCTGGCATTCCGGACCTACTTCTACAACCATGCCAACAGATCTTGCACGATCCGGACTCTCGGATCACGAAGATGAAGGACGGCCGGACGCACTTGGCCTACAAGGCCGAACACGCGGTGGATCTGGAGACCGGAGCAGTGGTGGCGGTGACGGTTCAACCTGCGGATCGCGGGGATACCTCGAGCCTCGGCGAGACGGTTCAGGAAGCAATGGATGTCCTGGCCGACGTGATGGAGGACGAGGAGGCAGCCGAGCAGATGAGCGACGAGGTCCTCGGTGAGATCGTGGCCGACAAGGGCTACCACAGCAATGCCGTTTTGAAGAATCAGGAAGCGCTGGGGATTCGCACGTACATCTCCGAGCCCAAAAGGGGCCGTCGCAACTGGCGAGACAAGGCGGCCGAGCGCCATGCCACCTATGCGAATCGGCGAAGAGTCAAAGGTCCGCGTGGCAAGCGATTGCTGCGCTGCCGAGGTGAGTTGGTCGAGCGCGGCTTTGCCCATTGCTACGACACCGGAGGGATGCGCAGGACACACCTGAGAGGCCGACAGAACATAGGGAAACGCCTGCTCGTTCATGCCGCTGGTTCCAACCTCAGCCTTCTTCTGCGGCGCGAGCTTGGCTGCGGCAAGCCACGGGGCCTGCAGGGCCTCGCCCGCCGTCTTTTCGCGCTGTTTGGCGGCCTTCTGGGCCGCTGTGCGGCCATCCTGGAACTACAACTGGCCGATCAACACGAATGGAGGCTCTGGAACTCATCCAACTCGCCTCTGCCCAGCTTGGCCGCCGCTGCCTGACACCAGCCGAAATCAGGCCTTCTGCCACGGGCTGCTAAGCAAAGCCTTGACTCTGTCGGCTAAGCCGCCGGCTCAGGTTGCCAGCCTGGAGATTCTTATGCGTCAAAGCATTTTGTTGACGTGCATTAGGAAGAGGTGTAGCCTTGGTGTAACCCTTGACCTTAGAAGCGGCTAGCCCATTTGGGGGCTGCCGCTTGTTGACGAGCGCTGGGCCAAGAGGGGTGTCGATATGGCAGCCGGCAATCGGTGCCGCAGAATATCGATCTAGAGGTTGGCCGGCAAGAATCTTAGGGAGCAATCGCGATGGAAAAGGACCAACGCAAGGCAATCTCTGAAATAACGGCCCTTCAGACGCGGGCGTCCGAGCTTGACAACGACATTGCGACCGATGATCTAAAATTTTCGGTATGGATTGCTGCGATTGGGTCTGTTGGGTTCGGACTCGTCCTCCTGAATGGGGATAAGATCATAGAGGCGTCGTGGTTGGCCCGCCGAGTTGGCTCGTATCTGGTTGGGTCAATTCAGGTAATGCTCGCAGCCTCCATCATCTGTGCTGGTTTGGTGCATTATCTGATCGACCGGCGTCTCTATTATGAGCGTGCATTTATCAATCTACTGAACGCACAACTCGCCCGCGTCCTTTCTGACCAGATTTCTGCTGCCGGAGAGGACATTGGGGGGAGTGTGGTCAACGGCATGTACCTTCGGGCAGAGAGTAGAGAGTCTTTTAATTCATACCACGAGCAGTCGGCCAGGTTCGATAGATACTATCATCGATTGCTGAGAGTCCAGCTTATATTAGCTGGCATAGCCTACGCTGGCCTTCTGATAGTCGGGCTTCGTCATCTTATGTAGAATGCGATGGTACTTAACAAGCGAGGCGAGGCTGAAGGTGGTGCGCCCCTGGCAGTTCGGATGGCACCTATTCCCGGGAATTCTACGCCGCGTATTACGGCCGTCACACGAAGACCGTCACGCCCACAATACGCGATCAGATTCTGACACGGATCGAGAGCATCCGCAGCGAGATAGAGATAGATGCTTGGCTCGGGCAGACCCGCCTACGTAGCATGGAGGGAGAGCCTCAGTGAATCCATGGCTTGAAGCTGCTCGACACTACGCGTCTCTGGACGAGGCAGGTCGGTAGCGGTACTGGAGCAGCCTGACGGTCGAGCAGCAGGCCGCGCTGAGCTCGGCTCTGAGCACTCCGAAGGGGCAGACCACGGCGGAACCTGCCATTGCACGCGCGGACCAACAGGCCGCGCGGCCAAGAGTCCTGGCGACCCTCTCCATCGGGTGCATGGGGTTCATCCTCGGGATCGTCCTGACGATCGCCCTTGAAGCCCTGGCTGTTGCCGCAGGCGTGCAGGGCATCACCTCCGCGACCCGTGGCGGCGGCAGCGGTGGATCTCCCTCCACTCCGGTCATGGCCTGCGACCAGTACCCCGAAGATTCCTACGAAAAGCGGACGTGCCTCGAGACCTACAACAGGATGGTCAAGCAGAACACGTACCCGGAGG
>DATNKQ010000564.1:0-10506 GCA_035603315.1 Thermoanaerobaculia bacterium | reverse complement strand
CAAGTCGAACTTCGTCGGCCTGCGCTTCCGCGAGCCCGTCTACCGCAACCTCCGCGAGCTCACCATGTCCTACTTCGAGGGCTTCTACAACGTCGACCGCGAGAAGACGCTGCGCGGCTACACGGTGCCGCTCGACCTGCGGAAGTTCGATCGCCTCGGTTGGGTGACGGACGACGCGCCGCTGGAGGCCATCGCGCAGCGGCTGGACGAGATCCGCCAGGTGCCGCTGGTGACGCCGCGCATGGTGGCGCGCCTGCAGCCGATGGACGAGCGGTCGTACGAGGCGGGGCAGCTAGGAGTCAACGCCGACGGGCTCTGGCGGCCGCCGGGGCCGGAGAATAGTGGGCACTGAAAACGCTGATCGTGCTGTTCTCTTGCTTGTGTAGGGGAGGGGCTTGACCCCTCCCGGGCGGGGGCAAGCCCCGCCCCTACATAAGAAGATTTGTTCAGTCCAAAATCCGCACGTCCACGTAGGGCGGCAGGGGCTGGATGCGGGTGAGGTCGTTCTCCAGGATGGCGACGTCGCCCTTGCGGTCGACCTCTTTGAAGCCGGCGAACTTGTAGGTGACGAGCATCATGCGGTTGCGGTCGGTCGAGAGGAACTCCGCGCGCAGGCGGACGCCGGCCGCCTTGGCCAGGGCGAGGACGTGGTTGATCATGATCGTCCCCACCCCCTTGGACATCACGCGGCAGGACATCAGGAGGAGCTTGACGCTCCACACCTCGGGGTCGCACTCGACGAGGGTCAAGCCGATCTTGCCGTAGGTGCCGTACTTGTCGGTGAGCGAGGAGATCAGCAGCCGATGGCCGGGCGACTGGCGGAAGGCGTCCAGCTCCTCGTAGGAGTAGGTGTAGCCGGTGGTGTTGAGCTGGTGGGTGCGGACGGTCAGCTCCTCGGCGCGCTTCAGGTCCTCTTCCTTGGCGGGGGCGACGGTGAAGATCATCCCCAGGCTGGCGAGGAACTCCTCCTGGGGGCCGACGTAGTCCGTCTCCACCCGGTTGCGCTTTATGTCGGCCTGGTACATCCGCCGGCGCTCCCGCGAGTCGTCGGTGATGAAGCGCGGCATGAGCTCCGGCCGGTGGACGATGGCGTCCAGCTCGGCGGAGTCGAGGCAGAGCACCTGCGGGTGCGAGAAGGCGACCTCCTCGCGCTCGAATGGCTGGTCGTCCACGAAGGCGACGGCGTCCAAGCCGATGTTGATGTCCTGGGCGATCTGGGCGATCGACGCCGCCTTGGAGTTCCAGTTGATCTGCGGATAGAGGAAGTAGTCGTCGAGCCCGAGCTCCTTGAGCTTCTCCATCGCCCGCGCGTGGTCGTTGCGGCTGGCGATCGAGTGCAGGATGCCCCGCCCGTCGAGCTCGCGGAGGATGCCTTCGACCTGCGGCTTCACGGTCACCTCGTCGTCTTCCAGGAGAATGCCGTCCCAGACCGTGTTGTCGAGGTCCCAGACCAGGCACTTGATCGACTGCTTCTTCTTGGGCGCCGCGGCGGGGGCGGCGGAGGTTTCCGTCTTCAGGTCGAGCATCTCTAGAGCTCCTGATAGTCGAAGCGCGACAGCGTGATCTGCTGGATCTGGTTGCTCCCCTCGATGATCTCCAGGATCTTCGCGTCCCGCAGATAGCGCGCCACAGGGTAGTCGGCGCTGCAGCCGTTGGCGCCGTGGATCTGCACCGCGTCCGCCGCCGCCCGCGAGGCCATCTTGGCGCAGAAGTACTTGGCGACCATGGTCTCGGCCGAGGCGCCGGGGTCGCGGTTCTCGCGCAGCCAGCCCGCCCGGCAGCAGAGGAGCCGCCCGGCGTGGACCTCGGTGATCATGTCGGAGAGCATGGCGCGGATCAGCTGGTGCTCGGCGAGCGGCGCCCCGAACTGATGGCGCTCGGCGGCGTAGCGGAGGGAGGCGTCGAGGCAGGCCTGGCCGATCCCCACCGCGCCCCAGGCGACGCTGTAGCGCCCCTGCTCGAGGGCGGCGGCGCCGACGTGGGAGACGCCGAAGCCGACCCTCCCCACGATGTTCGTGCGCGGCACCCGGCAGCCGGCGAGGCGCACCTCGGCGAGCATCGACGCGCTGGTCCCCAGCATGTCGCGGATGGGCTCGATCGCGACGCCCGCGCGGTCGCGCTCGACGAGGATGGTCGTCGGCTTGCCCTCGCACTGGGCGAAGACGAGGAAGAGGCCGGCGATCTGACCGAAGGTCGTCCACTTCTTGTGGCCGGTCAGCACCAGGTCGTCGCCATCGGCGACCGCCACCGTCTCGACGCTCTTGGCATCGCTGCCGACGTTGGGCTCGGAGAGGGCGAGGGCGCCGAGGGTCTCGCCGCGCGCCATGGCCGGCAGCCAGCGCTCACGTTGCGCCTTCGATCCCCAGCGCAGGATGGCGTGGGCCACCATGTCGTGCACGGTCAGCAGCGACCGCACGGAGGAGCAGGCGCGGCCGATCTCCTCGGTCAACAGACCGTAGGTGATCATGTCGAGGTCGCCGCCGCCGTGCTCGTGCGGGAGGAGCGAGCCCAGATAGCCTTGGGCGGCGAGCTTCGCCGGCAGGTCGGCGGCGATGGCCTGCTCGCGGTCCCAGCGGCCGGCGTGGGGCACGATCTCCGCAGCCACGAAGGCGCGGAATCCGGACCGCGCCCGGCGCTGCGCCGCCGACAGCTCGAGGCGCATGCCGGCGTCTTTCGCCTCGGCGGTCATCGGCTCGACGGTGTCGAACATCGGTCCCTTTTCACAGCCGTCACCGGCGTCAGCGCGCCGCGGGAGCGGTCTTCCTCTCGACAAGCCCGGTGATCGCCCGGATGGAACGGAAGTTGTCGAGGTCCAGGTCCTCGTCCTCGACGCGGATGCCGAACTCCTTCTCGACGAAGGCGACGAGCTGCATCGCCAGGAGCGAGTTGACGAACCCCAGGGCGAAGATGTCCTCGTCCGGCTGGAGGTCGTGGCTCTTGAAGAAGCGGGAGAGGAACTCCTTGACCTTGGTCTCGTTCTGATCTTGATCCATGAGGCCGACCTTCCCTCCGGGCGGTCCTAGACCGCCACGCCGTAGTCGTAGAAACCCTTGCCGTTCTTGCGCCCGTGGAGGCCGGCGTCGACCATCTTCTTGAGCAGCGGGCAGGGGCGGTACTTGCTGTCGTTGAAGCACTCGTGGAGCACCTCGATCGAGTAGAGGATGGTGTCGAGGCCGATCAGGTCGGCGGTCTCGAGCGGACCCATCTTGTGGCCGAAGCAGCTCTTGAAAAGGTGATCGATCTGCTCGGCCGTCGCCACCCCGTCCTGCACCAGGAAGATCGCCTCGTTGACGGTGAGCATCAGCACCCGGTTGGAGACGAAGCCGGGTGAATCGTTGACGACGATGGCCTCCTTGCCCATCTTTGCCAGGAGGCCCTTGGCGGTGTCCAGCGTCTCGTCCGAGGTGTGATACCCGCGGATCACCTCGACGGCGGTCTTCAGGGGCACCGGGTTCATGAAGTGCATGCCGAGGACGCGCGGGGCGCGGCGGGTGGCGGAGGCGATGCGGGTGATGGGGATGGCCGACGTGTTGGCGGCGAAGACGGCCCGCTCGGGGCAGACGGCGTCGATGCGCTCGTAGATCCCCTTCTTGACGTCCCACTTCTCGGTGGCGTTCTCGATCACGAAGTCGACGTCGCCCAGCTCGGCGACGTCGGTGGTGAAGCGGATGCGGGAGAGGACGGCATCCGCCCCCTCGCCCCCGGCCCCCTTCTTGAACATCCCCTGGAAGCGCACCCCCTTGCGGATCTCCTCGCGGGCTTTCGCCAGCACCGCGTCGGCGACGTCCACCAGCACCACCTGGTGCCCGGTCTGCGCCAGGTTCTGCGCCACTCCCACGCCCATGACGCCGGCGCCGACGACGCCTACCGCCTGTATCTCCATAGCCGCTCTATACCTCTCTAAGGATTGTACGGTCCTCGAAGACCTGCGCGGACACGAACCACAGCCTCCCAGGCGGCGCGGAGCGCTGCCCATGGTTTATGGTGCCGCGATGAGGGTGGAGCGGGACGCCGGCGCCGCCGGCGGCCGGGCCAGCCCGTTCCCTACCTCACGTTCCAGCTCTTGTGCTGCTGCACCGAGAGGCGCCAGGCCGGGTTCTCCCGGGCCAGGCGGATGCACCAGTCGAGGGCCCGGGGATCGAGGTCGGGGCCGTCGAATGCGGGGGAGATCAGGTAGTGATCGGCGACGACGACGGTGCGGGGAATCCCCTGGCCGTGGCCGCGCACGTACTTGACCTCGTGCGCCCGCCGCTGGCGGATGGCGTGCTCCGCCACCTTGGGGCTGACGGTGATCCAGTCGATCCCGTCCGGCAGCTCGACGCTGCCGTTGGTCTCGATGGCCAGGAGGTAGCCGGCGCCGTGCAGGGCGTCGATCAGCTCGCGGTCCACCTGCAGGGCCGGCTCCCCGCCGGTCAGGACGACCCACCGGCAGTCCGCCGACAGCTCGCGGAGCTCCGCCAGGATCTCGGCGATCGTCATCCGCCGGCCGGACTCGAACTCGGTGTCGCAGTCGAAGCCGTGGGTCTCGGCGCTGCAGGCCAGGTTGCAGCGCGCGAAGCGCAGGAAGAGGTTGGCGGTGCCAGCCCGCACCCCTTCCCCCTGCAGGCTGTAGAAGATCTCGTTGACGACGTACACCAACGACTCTTAGCCCCAGCCCTCACGCTGCCGCAGAGACGTGATGTGGGCGAGGTGGTGGCGGCCGTGCCAGGCGTAGAGGGCTACGAGCGTGTCGAGGCTCATGGCGCCCGACTCGGGATGGCGGAGGGTGCGCGCGAACGGCTCGGGGGAGAGGGCGCGGAGCGCCAGGACCCAACGCTCGTGGAGGGCCGCGAGGAGGTCGAGCGAGGTTTGGAGCGGCGCGGTGCGGGCCTCGGGGAGCTCCGCCCAGCGCTCCTCATGGTAGGGGCGGATGGTGGGGTCGTCCTCCGTCAAGGCGAGCTTGAACCGGGTGTAGGCATTCAGGTGGCTGTCGGGCAGGTGATGGACGACCTGGCGCACGGTCCAACCGCCCGGGCGGTAGGGAGTGTCGAGCCGGGGGTCGGAAAGGCCGGCGACGGCGCTGCGAACCGCGGCCGGCAGGGCGGCGAGATCGGCGACCGCCGCCTTGCGCTCGGCAGGGCTCAAGGAGGCCGGGCGGCTGAAGCGGCCGATGGGGTACCGGAGGTCTTTCACGCGCGGCGCTCCTTTCCTCGAAGGTCCGCAAGCGATCTTACGAGAGGATGTGAAGAATTGACCAGACCAAGCTAAACAGGATCGAGCGCACGGGCACGTCTCCAGGATTGTCATCCTGAGCGGGAGCGAAGGACCTGGGGGAAGGGCGGCGCGAAGCCCTTTGCTACCAGAGGTTTGGAAGGCCTCCCCCCACCCAGGTCCTTCGCTCACGCTCAGGATGACAGCCGACCCGGAGACCTTCGTTGACTTCGTTGCCGAGTGGGCATAGGTTCTTGCTTCAAGAACGTTGACGAGAGAGGGGGATCTCATGTCTCGCACGATCCAACGCCGCGCGCCTGTCGCGCTGGCGCTCGCGGCCCTCCTGACGGCCGCCGCGCTCCTGCCACCGCCCGTCCAGGCCGCGCGCCGTCCGGCGCCGGTCACGACCGCCGCCCGCTTCGACCTCCTCCATGCCATCCATCGCGCCTGGGGCTGGATCGCCGGCCTGTGGGCCGATGCCACCAGCGACAGCGGAGGAGACGCGGGAGGCATGCTCGATCCCAACGGCAAGTGGAGCACCAATCCTCCACCCGGACCGATCGGCTGACGGTCTTTTGTGAGACAATCTCTCGTACCTTCTGAAGTGTTGTGATGTGAGGAGGGAGGAACGTGCAAGACCACCCCACCGCCGCCAGCCTGGAAGGCTTCCTGCTCGGCACCCTGGCGCCGGCCGAGATGAGGGCCATCGTCGCCCATCTGGCCGCGCGCTGCGAGCGCTGCTGCCTCGCCATGGAGCCGCTCGCCTCCCTGCTGCTCGGCGATCCGTTCCTCGAGGAGACTCCCGAGCGCGAGATCCCGGAGGCCGAGCTGGCGGCCTACGACGAGGCCGTCGCCCGCTCCTTCGCGGCAGTCCGCGAGCGCGCGCGATCCCTGCGGACATCGCCGGCGTCGCCCGCGGTCGCCGGGCGCGCCCTCTGCGAGGGGCTGCTGGCGCGGAGCCACGCCCTCCGCCACGAGGAACCCGAGGGCATGGTCCACTTCGCGCGCCTGGCCACGCTGGCGGCCGAGAGCCTCGACCCCCGCCTCTTCGGCCGCGAGGCGGTCATCGACCTCCAGGCCCGGGCGTTGGCCGAGCTCGCCAACGCCTACCGGGTGGCGGACGACCTGGAGAGCGCCGAGGCCACCCTGGCGCTCGCCGTCGAGCGCAGCCGCGAGGGGAGCGGCGACCCGCTGCTCCTCGCCCACGTCCTCGACCTCCTGGCGTCGCTCTGCTGCCACCGGCGCCGCTTCGACCGCGCCTTCGCTCTCCTCGACGCCGTACACGCCATCTACCGCCGGGAGGGGGAGGTCCACCCGGCCGGGCGCGCGCTGATCAGCAAGGGGATCTACACCGGCTACGCCAACGAGCCGGAGGAGGCCATCCGCCTGTTGCTCGCGGGCCTCGAGGGAATCGATCCCGCGCGCGAGCCCGCCCTGCCGCTCATCGCCTGCCACGACCTCCTCTGGCTGCTGGTCGACTGCGGCCGCTGCCGCGAGGCGCGCCTCCTCCTGGAGCGGAGCCGGCCGCTCTACCTCCGCCATCTCCGCCAGGGCGGCAACCTCCCCCGCCTCAAGCTGCGCTGGCTGGAGGGCCGGATCGCCACCGGCCTGGGAGAGCTCGCAGGCGCCGAGACGGCTTTCGCCGAGGTGCGGCAGGGCCTGGCGGGAGCCGACCTCGGCTACCACTCCGCGTTGGTCGGCCTCGACCTCGCGGCCGTCTGGCTGCGCCAGGGGAAGACCGCGCAGGCGCGCGCCCTGGTCGAGGAGATGATCGGCGCCTTCCGCGCCCTCCGCGTCACCCGCGAAGAGCTCGCGGCGCTCCTCCTGCTCCGCGAGACGCTGGAGCGCGAGGGGCTCACCCTGGGCCTGCTGCGATCGATCGCCGAGCACCTGGGGAGGCCGGAGCGGCAGCCGGGCCTGCGCTTCGAGCCCGAGTCGCGCGAGATGGTCTGAGCGGCGCGCCTCAGCCGAAATCCACGTCGACGTCGCGGTCGAGGGTGGCCAGCAGGCCGCGGTCCTCCCGCCAGCCGGGCTCCAGGCGCACCTGCAGGTCGAGGTAGACCTTCTTTCCCAGGAAGGTCTCGAGGTCGAGACGGGCGGCGGTGCCGATCGACTTGATCTGCTGGCCCGCCTTGCCCACCAGGATCTTCTTTTGGCCCGGCCGCTCGACCAGGATGGCGGCGTAGATCTTGACCAGGCCGCGCCCCTCCTCTTCCTCCCACCGCTCGATGACCACCGCGCTGGCGAAGGGGATCTCCTCGCGGGTCCGCTCGAGGATTTTCTCGCGGATGCGCTCGGCGACCAGGAAGCGCTCGGGATGGATCGTCAGCAGCCCGGGGTCGAAGAGCGGCGGACCCTCGGGGAGAGCTTTCCAGAGGACCGCGAGGAGGCGGTCGCAGCCGTCGCCGGTCAGGGCCGAGAGGGGAACGATCTCCGCGAACTGGCCGGTTTCGGCATAGGCGGCGATGCGCGGCAGGAGATGGCTCTTCTTCACCCGGTCGATCTTGTTGATGGCGAGGACCTTCAGGGCCTCGACCTTGGCCAGCAGGTCGAGCAGGTAGCGGTCGCCGGAGCCGAACCCTTCGAGGATGTCGACGAGGACGCAGACGACGTCGGCGTCGTGCATGGCGTCCAGGGCATGCCGCACCATCTGGCGGTTCAGGCGATGGAGCGGGCGGTGGATGCCGGGGGTGTCGTAGAAGACCATCTGCCCGCGCTCGGCCGAGAGGATCCCCACCAGCCGCTGGCGGGTGGTCTGCGGCTTGTCGGAGACGATCGCCACCTTCTCGCCCAGCAGGCGGTTCATGAGGGTGGACTTGCCGGCGTTGGGGCGCCCCACGAGGGCCACCGTGCCGCCCCGGGGGGGCAATGGGGCGCTCGACGGGCTCACGCCTCGGCTCCCACCGCCGCCTCGGGGACGATCCTCTCCACCCGCACCCGCTCGATCCGGCGGTCCGCCACTGCCTCGACGGTGAAGCGCAGGCCGTGCGCCACGAACGACTCCCCCGGCTCGGGCACGTGCCCGAGCTCGGTGAAGATGAGGCCGGCCACGGTCTCGTAGCCGCCGCCCTCGATCTCCACCTGGAAGAGGTCATCGAGGAGCTCGACGTGGGCGCGGCCGTCCAGGCGGTAGCTGCCGTCCGCCAGGCGCTCGACCTCGGCAGCCCGGGGGTCGTGCTCGTCGGTGATCTCGCCGACGATCTCCTCCAGCAGGTCCTCGACGGTGACCAGTCCGGCGGTGCCGCCGTACTCGTCGACGACGATCGCCAGCTCCTGCGAGCGCGCCTGGAGCTCCCGCAGGAGCTCCCCCAGCGGCTTGGTCTCGGGGATGAAGAGCGGCGGCTTGAGGATCTCCTTGATCGGCGGCTTCTGGGGCGTGCGCAGCGCCCGCAGGAGATCGCGGATGTGGAGGATGCCGGCGATATGGTCGATCGATCCCTCGTAGATCGGCAGCCGCGAGTGGCCGGAATCGACGAAGCGCTCGGCCAAGGCGTCCAGGGAGGCGTCGGCCGGCGCGCAGACGATGTCGATCCGCGGCGTCATGACGCTCCGCGCCTGGGTCTCGACGAAGTCGACGATGCTCCACAGCATCTCGCCCGCCTGCGGCTCGAGGATGCCCTCGCGGGTGCCGACGTCGATGAAGGCCTCGATCTCCTCGTCGGAGGCGGCCTCGCCGTCCTCCTCGTCCTCCTCGCGCCGGCCCATCGCCTGGGCGGGGACCAGCGGCGCGAGGACGGCCACCAGGGGCGAGAGGACGAGCAGGGCGACGCGGAAGAGGCGGGTCAGGAAGCGCAGCGCCCGCTCCGGGTCGTGACCGACGAGCGTGCGGTTGCCGAGCTCGGTGGCCGCCAGGAGGAAGGCGACGGCGAAGATCGCCCAGAGCAGCGGATGAGGCCGCGCCAGCGCGGTGAAGAGCGCGGCCAGCACGACGACGAGGGCGACGGGGAGGAGGCGGGCGAGAAAGGAGAGCAGGTAGCGGAAAACACCGAAGCGGACCGGCGATTCGTAGAGGGTCCGCAGGCGCCCTCCCGCCTCTTCCGCCCAGTGGCGCAGGCGGATGGGGCCGCTGCGCTCGAGGAGGGCCGAGAGCACCGAATCGCCGACTGCCAGCGGCACCAGGAGGGCGACTCCCCAGGCGAAGGCGAGCGGCGAAAGGGGAGGGTCGGTCATGGCGCCGGGGGAGCGGAGAGGAAAGTGCGGCGCAGGCGGCGCTCCAGGCGCTCCATCGTCCCGCCGTCGGTCTCGTGGTCGTGGCCGGCGCAGTGTAGCAGACCGTGGAGGAGCAGCACCTGGAGCTCGTGCTCGACCCCGTGGCCGGCCGCCGCCGCCTGCCGCCGCGCCGCCGGCACGGAGATCAGGATGTCCCCCAGGTGCCGCGCCTCGCCCGGCTCACCCGACGGACCAGGCTCGCCGGGGAACGACAGCACGTCGGTCGCGTAGTCCCGGCCGCGGAAATCGCGGTTGGCGCGCCGCACGTAGCGGTCGCCGGCGAAGCGCACCGCCAGGCTGCCGCCTTCGGGAGCCACCGCCGCGACCAGACGGGTGAGCCAGGGGCGGAGGCGCCGCGCTCGCGCCTCCGGGTAACGGTTCGGATTGAGCAGCACGATCTCGCCGGGAGCGTTCATCCTCCGGGCGTCAGGAGGCCCTGGCCGCAGCGTCGGCGGCCGCTTTCACCCCCTGGGCCGCCGCCTGCCGGTCGCGTCCGGGCTCGAGGTTAAAGTCGAAGCCCGGGTAGTCGATGCGCTGGTGGAAGATGTTGCCCAAGACGCGCAGGAAGGACTCGCCGACGAGGTTGATGTCGCGGAGAGTCAGGTTCGTCTGGTCGAGCTGGCCGTCGCGCAGGCAGTCCTCGACGATGGTGCGGATCAAGGCGCGGATCTTGGCCGGCGTCGGCTCGACGAGAGTGCGGCTGGCCGCCTCGACCCCGTCGGCCAGCATGAGGACTCCCATCACCCGGTGCTGCGGCTTGGGGCCCGGGTAGCGGTACTTCTCCTCCCGGACCTCCCCCGTCGCCGGACCGCTTTGCTCCCGCGCCCGGTTGTAGAAGTACTTGATCAGCCGGGTCCCATGGTGCTGCTCGATGGCGTCGCGGACCGGCTGCGGCAGGTTGTGCTCGCGGGCGAGCTCGATGCCCTCCTTGACGTGGTTGATGAGGATGAGGGCGCTCATCGAGGGGAGGAGCTTGTCGTGGCGGTTCTGCCCCGAGCGCTGGTTCTCGATGAAGTACTCCGGGCGGAAGACCTTGCCGACGTCGTGGTAGAGCCCGCCGGTGTAAGCGAGAACGGAGTCGGCGCCGATCGCCTCGCAACCCTCCTT
>DATNKQ010000562.1:0-6119 GCA_035603315.1 Thermoanaerobaculia bacterium | reverse complement strand
AGACGCACCGCGGCGAGGGCGGCGACGGTTGAGATGAAGCCGTCGACGATCACCACGCGCCGCCGTCGCGCCGCCTCGATCGCCGCTCCGGCGATCGCGGCGATTTCGAGTCCGCCCACCGCGGCGAGCGCGCTCCGCGGGTTGGCCAGAAGCGGCGCGTGGAGCGCGAGGGCGGCCTCGACCACCCGCTGTTTGACCGCGAGGCCGCGGTCGTCGACGCCGGTGCCGCGGCCGACCGTCTTCTGAGCGGGGGCGCCCGTCAGGGCGGAGAGGAGAGCGGCCGCGGCGGTCGTGTTGCCGATCCCCATGTCGCCGAGGCCTACGGCGTCCATGCCGGCGTCCGCCGCGCGTGCCGCCGCGGCGCGGCCGGCCTCGAGCGCGGCCTCGAGCTCGGCGGCCGAGAGCGCCGGCTCGCGAACGAAGTTGCGCGAGCCGCGCCGCACTTTGGCGTCGACGACACCGGGGAGCGGCGGAATCTCGGCGTCGACGCCGACATCGATCACCTCGACGTCGAGCCCCAGGGTGCGGGCGAGGACGGTAATGGCGGCGCCGCCCGAGGCGAAGGTGGCGACCATCTGGGGCGTCACCTCCCGCGGATAGGCGCTCACTCCCTCGACCGAGACGCCGTGGTCGGCGGCGAAGACCAGGATCCGCCCCCTCTCGACGCGAGGCGTCAACGTCTCCTGGAGAGCGGCGAGCTGGATCGCCGCTGACTCCAGCCGCCCGAGCGAGCCCGGGGGCTTGACCTTCCGGTCCATCTCTTGGGCTGCGCGCTGCCACCATTCACCGTTCATAAGGCACCTCCGCGGGCCGCAAGATTTCATCTGGGGCTGGGACGCCGGCTGGCGCCTCCAGTCCCTTGCCGGCCCCGGCCTCGGAGAAGACCGGCAAGATGAGGGGCGCGCCGTTGCGGGGGTGAGGGATCACCTCGACCGCGATGCCGAAAGCGGCGCGCAGGAGCTCCGGGGTCATCACCTCGCGCGGCGCTCCCTGCGCCAGGACTCGGCCGCCGGAGAGGAGGACCGCGCGGTCGGCGAAGATCGCGGCGAGGTTGAGATCGTGGAGGCTCGAAACGACGGCGACCCCGCGTTCGCGGGTCAGCCGGCGCAAGAGCAAGAAGAGCTCGGTCTGGTGCCGCAGGTCGAGGTGGGCGCCCGGCTCGTCGAGGAGCAGGACCCGGGCCTCCTGGGCGAGAGCGCGGGCGAGCATCGCGCGCCGGCGCTCGCCGCCCGAGAGCGAGTCGAGATCGCGACGAACGAGATCGGTGAGCTCGACCTGGGCCAGCGCGACCGCGACCGCCTCGTGGTCCCTCGCGCTGTAGGGGAGAAGCCAGCCGCGGTGGGGGAGGCGGCCCAAAAGCACCAGCTGCTCGACGGTCATCGGCCAGGCGGCGACCTCGATCTGCGGCAGGAAGGCCACCTCCCGGACGAAGCTGCGGCGCGGCAGCCGCCAGATCTCCCGTCCGTCCAGGGTGACGGCGCCGGCTCTCGGCGGCAGCAGGCGCGCGAGCGCCCGCAGGGCCGTGCTCTTGCCCGCGCCGTTCGGTCCCAGCAGGACGGTGATCGTGCCCGGCTCCGCGACGAGGTCGAAGCCCTCGAGGACGGTGCGTGCGCCATAGGCGCAGGCGAGCCCTCGGGCGGCGAGGCGAGGCGTCATGGCAGCTTCCCCGCCGGGCGGGACCGCCGCAGGAGAAAGAGAAAGAACGGGCCGCCCAGAAGCGAGGTGACGATGCTGACCGGGATCTCCTGCGGCGGGGCGAGGCTCCGTGCGGCGTCGTCCGCGAGGAGGAGGAGGAGCGCGCCCAGAAGGCAGCTCGTCGGCAGGAGCCGGCTGTTGCGGCCACCGACGAGGAGCCGGGCGACATGGGGGGCCATGAGGCCGACGAAGCCGATGATGCCCGCCATGGCGACGGCGGCCGCCGTGGTCACCGTGGCGGCGAGGACGATGGCCAGCCGGAACCCCGATGCCTGCAGCCCGAGGCTCGCGGCCGTGTCGTCGCCCAGGGCCAGGGCATCGAGGGGCCGGGACAGCACCCAGAGAGAGAGGACCCCGGCCGCGATCATCGGCGCTCCATAGCCGATCTGCCGCCAGCTCGAGGCGGCGAGGCCGCCGAGGAGCCAGTTGAAGAGAACGCCCAGGCTCTGGTCGTGCAGGATCATGAGCAGAGACACGAGCGAGCCGACGACGGTGCTCACCGCCGCTCCGGCCAGCAGCAGGCCGAGCGGCGAAGCGCGCCCGCCGAGCAGGTAGACGAGTCCGACCGCGGCGAGCGCCCCCAGGAAGGCGGAGAGTGGCAGGGCGCCGACTCCTAAGGCGCGCTCCCAGCCGGAGAGGATGGCGAGCGTCGCCCCGAGCGCCGCACCGCTCGAGGCGCCGATGACAAAGGGGTCGGCGAGAGGGTTGAGGAACAACCCCTGGTAGGCGGTGCCGGCGCCCGCCAGGCCGAGGCCGATCAAGACGGCGAGGAGAATCCGCGGCAGGCGTAGGTCGACGAGGATCGTGCGATCGAGCGAGGCGCCGGCGTTCCAGAGGAGCGCGGGGATCCGCCGCGCCGGGATCTCGGTCGAGCCGACGGCGAGGCTCGCGGCACTGACGAGGAGAACGAGCGCAAGGAGGCCCGCGAGGAGGCCCGCGAAGCGGCGATCGGTCACCGGCGCGCTCCGCCGCCCGCGGGAGCGGGCACCAGGTCGGGGTGCAGCTCGTGCGCGAGGAGCTCGAGGACATCGGCGATGCGCGGCCCGGCTCGCGAGACGACGTTTCCTTCGACGATCAGGATGCGACCCCGGCGCGCGGCCTCGACCCCGGCCAGGCCCGAGCGCTCGACCAAGGTACGGGCGTCGATCGGGCCTCCATGATGGTCGGGCGCGACGATCACCTGGGGGTCGCGCGCGAGGACCGCCTCGGGGCTCACTTGCGGATAGCGGCCGCCGAGATCGCCGAAAATGTTGCGGCCGCCGGCGCGTTCGATGAGCCCGCCGATGAGGGTCGACCGCGTGGCGGTCATGAGCGGTTGATCCCACAGCTCGTAAAAGACGCGCGGCCGCCGCTCCGGGGGCACCTTGGAGATCGCCCGACGGACCCGCTCGAAGCGCCCCTGGAGGTCTGCGAGGAGGCGCTCTGCCGCCGCCCGCCGGCCGACCAGGTCCCCCAGCCGGGGGATGGCGCGGAAGACATCGTCGACGGTCTGCGAAGGCACCACCTCGACCCTCTGGCCCAGCCGGCGAAGGGCCGAGACGGTGCGCTCCTGCCCCTCGCCGATCGCGATCACGAGGTCGGGCTTGCGGCCGAGCACCCGCTCGAAGTCGATGCTCCCATCCTCGATGCCGCCCACCCGCGGCAGGCGCTTGGCCGCTGGCGGAAAATCGCAGTACCGGGTGACGCCGACGAGGGCGTCGCCGGCGTCGAGCGCGAAGAGCATCTCGGTGAGGGACGGCGCCAGCGAGACCAGGCGCGGGAGTGAAGTTCCCGCCGTCGGCGCCGCTCGTGCGCTGCCACCCAGGCTCGCGAACAGAGCGGCGAGCGTAAGAAGCCCGGCCAGCGCCCAGAGGAGCGAACGCCCGGGCCCGCGCGTCGCTCCGCTCACGGGAGGTCCTCCTCGAGCCCGCCTTTGAGCGCCAGCGGGAGGCCGCTGACCAGCAGCACGACTCGCGCCGCCCGCTCTGCGACGTCCTGGTTGAGGCGGCCCAGGAGCTCGACGTAACGCCTGGCGAGAGCGTTCTCCGGGATCACTCCGAAGCCCACCTCGTTGGTGACGAGCACGAGCGAGCAGGGCGGATCGGCCACGGCGGCCAGGAAGGCGCTCACCTCCGGGAGGTCCACGAGCTCCGCGCCGCCGCCCCCTTGGCCCCGCCGGTGGAGGAGATTGCCCAACCACACGGTGAGGCAGTCGATGATCGCGACTTCGGTGTCGCCGGGCAGGCGCCCGAGGGCCGCGGCGAGGTCGATCGGCTCCTCGACGGTCGCGTAGAGCTCGCCGCGCTCCTCGCGATGGCGGCGGATGCGGTCCCGCATCTCGTCGTCCATGGCCTCGGCGGTGGCGATGAAAGCCCGCCGCCCCAGGTAGCGGGCCGCGAGGTCGCGAGCGAAGCGGCTCTTGCCGCTGCGCGCCCCACCGGTCACCAGCGTAACCGTCCGCCGCACGCCGGCCTCGTCCTGGCCGCCGGGAGGGTTCACGAGAAGGGGCGGAGCCGCACGCCCAGGAACGCGGTGAGCCGAGGCGTCGTATAGCCGGTCACTTCCTCGTATTGCTGATCGAGGAGGTTGTGGAGGAGGAGGTAGGGCGTGAGCCAGGGGAGGGCGCGGAGCTCGACCCGGAGGTCCACCCGCTGGTAGTTGTCCATCCGCGTCCCATCGGAGTCGATCCGGTGGTCGACCGCCACGACGGAGACGGTGCCCCGCAACCGTCCCCCGGGGTCGAAGGCGGCCAGCAGAGTCCACCGGTTGCGCGGTCGGCGGGCGAGCTGCAAGCCGGTCTCGCGGTCCTCGCTGTCGGTGTAGGTGTAGGAGAGCTGGACCTCGAGGTCGTTGCGCGGCTTGGCCCGCAGTGTCGCCTCGGCCCCCCGCGCTTCGGCGCGCCGGATGTTGGCGAAGGTCGAGGTCGTGAAATCGAAGTCGATCAGGTCGCGGAAGCGGTTGTCGAAGAGGGTGACTCCCGCGAGGAGAGCGCCGAACCTCGTCTGGAGCTGCCGCTCGAGGCCGAGGTCGGCGCCCACGCTGTTCTCCGGCCTGAGACGGGGATTTCCGAAGAAGGGGAAGAAGAGCTCATCGAAGCTCGGCGCCCGGAAGCCGGTGCCGAGGCTGCCGATGAGCCGCCACGAGGCCGGTAGGAGGGCGCTGCCGGTGACGCGATAGGTCGTCTTGTCCCCGAAGTGCGAGTTGCTGTCATGGCGCGCTCCGGCGGTCAGAAAGAGGCGGTCGCGGAACGACCACTCGTCCTGGACATAGGCCGAGTCGACGGCGAGCGACTGGTCATAGGAGCCGACGTTCTCGCCGTGTCGGCGCTCCGTCGAGGCCCCGACGATGAGGGTGTCGGCCTGGCCGAGGTGGAGGTCGGACTCGACGCCGAGCTGGCTCAGGCGGCTGCGGATGAGGTAGTTGTTGAAAAAGGTGTCGGGGTCCTTCCCCTCGGTCCGCTCTTCGTTGGCGCCAGCGTGGATGCGGAGGTCCCAGAAGCTCGCGAGCGGCTTGGCGAAGTCGAGCGAAGCCACCGAGAGGCGACGGTCCTGCGTGTAGTTGGGGTCGTCGACGGGGACCGTGGTGAAGCCATCGAGCGAGCTCAGGGCGTCGAAGCTGCGCACCGTCAAATCCACCCGGCCGTTGCCCAGGAGGGAGCCGCCCACCCGCGCCGTCAAAGTGCGGTCGGAAAAGGGGTCCCGCTCGGTGTTGCCACGCGCTTCGCTCGCCGCCGACCAGCCGTTGGTCTTGCTGGCGGCGTACCCGAGGCTCCAGTCGAAGGCGCCAGTCGCGCCGTCGCCGGCGAGCGCAATGTCCCGGCTGTTGCGGCTGCCGTCGCTGGCGTCGATATCGAGGTGGAAACCAGGCCTCCCGCGCCGGGAGGTGATGCTGACGACACCGCCGATCGCCTCGGAGCCATAGAGGGTGCTCTGCGGGCCGCGCAGCACCTCGATGCGCTCGACGCCGTTGGCCGCCACGCCCGAGAAGTCGAACCCCCCCGAGGTGTTGGTCACCCGGACGCCGTCGATGAGGACCAACGTCTGATTGGAGTTGGCGCCGCGCAGAAAGACGCTGGCGATGCTTCCCGGGCCGCCACTCTGGTCGACTTCGAGGCCGGGAACCGTGCGCAGAAGGTCCAGCACGAAGGGCTCGCCACGACGCTCGATCTCGTCGGCGCCGATGACCGTCACCGAGCTACCCACCGAGTCGGCCCGGGTCGGGAGTGGGTTCGCGGTGACGACGATCTCCTCCTGGAGCATCAGGCGCTCTTTCGTCTTGGGCTTTTCTTCCGAATCGGGGCTGGCCGGTGGAGCCTCCGGAGGCTGGGGGGCTTCCTGGGCAGCCTGAGAGGAGGATTCGGTGGCGGGGGAGGCGGCCGCGAGCGAAATGGCCGGTGGGACGGCAGGCGCCGCGGACGGCAGGGCAAAGCTGGCAGTGGCGAGGAC
>DATNKQ010000552.1:0-4330 GCA_035603315.1 Thermoanaerobaculia bacterium | reverse complement strand
CCGCCGCGACGAGTACATCTCCCCTCAGGACGCGGCCCTCTCCCGGCTGGCGGCGAGCGAGCCGAAAGAGGTCGAGTGGTACGACACCGACCACTTCTTCAACGCAGAGGCCCGGACCCATCGCGACGACTGGCTGGCACGGGCGCTCGGCCTGCTATCGCGTCCGTAGCCGCTGGGCGAAGAGCCAGCTCCAGAGCTCGGGCTCGGAGTAGGCGCGGTCCCAGGAGCCGTGGCCGGTGCGGGGGTACTCAGTGTAGCGGACCCGGCTCGAGATCGCGCCCAGGGCGGCCACCATGCGCCGCGACTGCTCCGCCGGGATGACGTCGTCGTCGGCGCCGTGGAAGGCCCAGAGGGGGACCCGGCCGATCTCCCGCGCCAGCTCCGCGTAGGGATCGGGAGCGCGGAGGGCGCTCGCCACGTCGGGGGTGGCATCGGCGAAGAGGGTGTCGCCGTCGTCCGTGGGGACGACCTCGCCGCAGACCGGGACCACGGCGGCGAACCGGGGCTGCCGCGCCAGGTACCAGGCCCCCGAGCCACCCATGGAGATGCCGGTCAGGTAGACGCGCTCGGGATCGCCGTGGAACTCCCGCATCGCCTCGTCGAGGGCGGCGAGCGCCACGCGCTGCATCGGCCCGACCCACGAGCGGCCGTCGCGGGCCTGGGGGAGGACTACGACGGCGCCGATGCGGCGGGAGTGGCGGAGGAGGGCCGGCCCGATCCCCACCGTCGCCTGCCGGAGGCCGTCGTCGCCGCGCTCGCCGCTGCCGTGGAGGAAGAGGATGACCGGCCAGCGCTCGGCCGGCGAAAAGCGGTTGGGCAGGAAGACCCGGTACTTGTAGACGGTGCCGTCGACCGTCACGTTGCGTTCCAGGAACCGCTTCTCGGCCCGCTCCGCCCAGTAGCGGGCCGTGCAGCGCGAGCACGACAGGCCGGCCATCAGGAGCAGGAGGACGAGCGCGCCTTTGGCCCGCATCCCCGTCCGAAGCTCAAGCGGAGGGCGGGAAGTCGTAGGTGGCGACGACCGGCGCGTGGTCGCTGGTGCCGTAGTCGGCCAGCACCTTGCACGCCGTCGCCCGCGCCGCGAGCGGCGCGCTCGCCAGCATGTAGTCGATGCGCCAGCCGATGTTGCGCTGCCGCAGGTTGCGCCACGGCGCCCACCAGGTGAAGAGCGCGTCGTTGTTGGGATCGAGCGTCCGCCCGACGTCGACCAGCCCCTCCGCCAAGAGATCCGCGAAGAGCGCGCGCTCGTCCGGCCGCTGGCCGATAGCGTTCGGCTTGCGCTCCTTGGGGTGCACGTCGCGGTCGGTCAAGGCGACGTTCATGTCGCCGCAGAGGATCGCCGGGCGGCCCGCCTGCCGGATCTCCGCCGCGTAGCCGCGCAGCGCGCGCAGGAACTCCATCTTGGCGGCGAAGTCCTTGCCGCCGTTGGGCACGTAGATCGAGGCTACCGAGAGCCCGCCCAGGTCGGCGACGACGATCCGCGTCTCGTGGTCGAAGGACGGGTGGCTGAACCCGGGAGGCGTGGGGAAAGTCTCCTTGCGGACGTGGAGGCTCACCCCGGAGTAGCCGCCGGCGCCGTGCCAGTAGCACCAGTAGCCGGCGAGGTCGCAGATAGGCTCGGGGACCTGGGCCGGCGCCGCCTTGATCTCCTGCAGACAGACGACGTCCGGCCGATCGCGCTCCATCCACTCCAGGAACTGCGCCTGCCGAGCCCGGATGCCGTTGACGTTCCAGGTGGCGACGGTCAGCGACATGACGTGAAGATCATAACGTGTCGAGGCTGGCACGGGCGCCCGGCACAGGTCCGGGCGCTATTGCACGGTGCCCGTTGCGCTCCCACCTGTGGGCGGCGGCGCCGGCTCGTAGACGCGGATGAAGAAGCGGTGCACTCCGACGGGCGCCCAGGGTGGGGCCTTGCCGAAGGAGGCGGTGAGGACGTAGCGCTTCTCGATCTCGTTCCAGAGGTCGACTGCGTAGTCCTGTCCGAACGACCTCGGACCGTACTCGCGCGTCGAGCGGTTGCAGAGGAGGACGAACCGCGGTCGCCGCTCGTCGATCCTCCGCACCGCTGCGGCTTCGCTCTCGCGGTCGAGCACGCCGGGGAAGATCTGCTCCTCCCGCAGCGGGCTCCGGAGGCCGCTCACGAAATTGAAGAATCCCCCCTCGGGGAAGGCGGCCAGGGTGTCGCCGCCGCGGGCGTGCCGGTGGAGATAGTCGAGGGCCTCGAGAATCGACTCCGCCTCGCTATACGGAATGCGCAGCGATCCGGCCGGGGTCTTTAGGTGCACCAGGTGGGGGTTGCGGTCGAGCCCTTCCAGGAGGTAGAGGAAGAGCGCGCCGAGCGCCAGGAGGACGGCGGCGATTCGCCGCCGGAAGGCGCCGGGGTCGGGCAGCCGCGGTGCCAGGACGTCGAAGGCGAGGACCGCGGCCGTCGCCAGCAGGCCGGGAAGGGGGAGGGCGCAGTAGGCGACCATCTTCGCCCCCGGCGAGAGGCCGAGCACGACGCGCGAGGCGACGACGGCGCTAAAGCCGAAGAGCAGGAAGCGCGCCCGTCCCCGCTCGTCGAGCGGAGACTTGAGGACGGCCAAGGCGGCGACCCCGGCGACGACCGGCAGCGGGAAGAGGAGCGGCGGCAAGTCGAGCCTGGGGCCGTCTAAATGGAAGTAGAGGAGAGCGGCCGCGAGGAGCGCCGCGAAGAGGAAGCGGGGCCCGGCGAGGTAGGCGGCGACGGACACGATGGCGGCGTCGAGGACGAGGGAGAGCAGAAGCCAGCGGAGAGACTGGGCGGGAGCGTCGAGGCCGGAGACGCGCAGGTAGAGCTCGCTCCACGCGCTGGGCAGGGCGAAGAAGTGGGTCAGCGGGCCCGCGCTCACGAGATCCCGCCAGGGGATGCCGGCGAAGGCGACCGCGTAGGCGGCGAGGGCCAGGAGGGAGCCCGCCGCGACGATGGTGACGGCGCCGCGGACGGCCTCCCGCGCCGGGCGCGAACGGACGGCCGCGATGAGCAGCAGGAGAGCGGCGACCGCCCCCAGCTCGACCCGCGCCGTCAGCGCGAGGGCGAGGCCGAGAGCGGCGAGGGCGCGGTTGCGGAGCGTCGGCCGGGCGCCGGAGCCCACCAGCGCGCCGAGGCCGCCGGCGAGGGCGTAGAGGCTCGACGAGGAGTAGGGGAAGAGGAAGCCGCCGCCGTTGGGCGCGCCGACGCAGAAGACGGCGGCGAGCGTCGTCGCGACCGTCGCCGAGAAGACGCTGCCGGCGCGCGCGGTCAGCCGGTAGAGAAGCACGAGGATCGCGGCGGTCAGGACGGCGCAGAGGAGCTCCAGGACGACCCAATGGCGTCCACCGAGGCGGATGGCGAGGGAGTTGATCCAGGGACCGGCGGGACCGTAGTAGAAGGTCACATCCCTGTAGAGCCGCTCCCCTGCCGCCAGGCGCGCCGGGATGTCCATCTCCCGGCCCGAATCGACCAGCGGCAGGATCCAACGCTGCCAGGAGAAGACGACGGCGGCCGCTCCGGCCGCCAGCGGGAGGAGGAGCGCCCAGATCCGCGGGCGACCGATGGCTGGCGGCTCGTCCACGTCAGCCTCCCACGGACGCCAGCCGAATCGCCTCGCCGGCGGGCGCGACCGTAAGGTCGGTGCGCGCCACCCGCGACCCGGGCTCGACCTCGACCTCGATCGCCCACCGCAGGCGGATGAGCTTGCCGGCGAAGCTGTAGGGGCCGGCCGGGAGGTGGAGCTGGAAGTCTCGATGGTCGTCCGCAGCCGGCGCGTCGAAGCGTAGCGTCTCGATCACCTCGAGGTCGCGGTCGCCGCGCCCCTCGGTGAACCAGAAGAGCCGCAGCTCGGCGCTCTTCGGCGGCCGATCGAGCTGCCAGCGCGCGGTCCCCTCGATGTCGTCGCCCGGGTGATAGGCAAGGCGGCCGTCGCGCAGCTCGACCTGGACCCGGGTCATCCAGCCCACCCCGAGGCGACGGCCGCGGGTAGCACCGCCACCTCGAACTCGTCGTCGACGTCGGGCCAGCGGCGGATCTCGCCGGCGACCTTGAGGGACCAGACGATCCGGTTGCGGCGGCCCGCGAAGGAGTGCATGGTGCGCGCGGAGACCGCGAGGGATGCCGTGCCGGCGGGTATCGCGGTGGGCTCGGTGGCGTCGACGAGCGGCAGGACGAGGAAGGTCGAGCGCTCGGTGGTGCTCGACTTCCCCGCCGCGTGGGTCGCCTCCTCCCGCCCTTCGAGGGTGATCCGCAGCCTGCCGATCCGCGACGGGGCGCCGGAAAAGCGCCAGGCGAGCTGCGCGGTGTCGCCGGGCCGCAGCCTGGCGGGGGTGAGCG
>DATNKQ010000517.1:0-15332 GCA_035603315.1 Thermoanaerobaculia bacterium | reverse complement strand
CACCGAGCCCGGCCGCAACAGCCCCTACCGCGATCGCACCGTGGACGAGAACCTCGATCTCTTCGCCCGCATGCGGGCCGGCGAGCTGGCGGACGGCGCCTCTGTGCTGCGCGCCAAGATCGACATGGCGGCGGCCAACATGAAGATGCGGGACCCGGTCTTCTACCGCATCAAGCGCGCCACCCACTACCACCGCGGCGACGCCTGGTGCATCTACCCGATGTACGACTTCGCCCACCCGCTCTCGGACGCCATCGAGGGCATCACGCACTCGCTCTGCACTCTCGAGTTCGAGAATAACCGCGAGGTCTACGACTGGCTGGTCGATTCGCTGCCCTTCCCGGATCCGCCAAGGCAGACCGAGTTCGCCCGCCTGAACCTGACCTATACCCTGATGAGCAAGCGGAAGCTCCTGGAGCTCGTCGAGCGCCAGCTGGTGGCGGGCTGGGACGACCCGCGCCTGCCGACGCTGGCCGGCCTGCGCCGCCGCGGCTTCACCCCCGCGGCCATCCGCGACTTCTGCGAGCGCATCGGCGTCGCCAAGGCGAACAGCACGGTCGACGTGACGCTCCTCGAGCACTGCCAGCGCGAGGACCTGAACCCCCAGGTCCCCCGCGTGCTCTGCGTGCTGCGGCCGCTCAGGCTGGTGGTCGAGAACTACCCCGAGGGCCAGGTGGAGGAGCTGGACGCGCCGTTCTACCCCCACGACGTGCCGAAGGAGGGATCACGCAAGGTGCCTTTCTCGCGCGTCCTCTACGTCGAGCGGGACGACGTCGCGGAGGTGCCGCCAAAAGGCTTCCATCGCCTCACGCCCGGCCGCGAGGTGCGGCTCCGCTACGCCTACCTCGTCCGCTGCGAGAGCGTCGTCAAGGACCCCGCGAGCGGCGAGATCGTCGAGGTCCGCTGCACCTACGACCCCGCCACCCGCGGCGGCTCGGCCCCCGACGGCCGCAAGGTGCCGGGCACCCTGCACTGGGTCTCCGCGGACCACGCGCTGCCGGTCGAGGTGCGGCTCTACGACCGCCTGTTCCAGGTCGAGCGGCCGGACCTCGAGGAAGGCGGCTTCGAGGCCTGTCTCAACGAGCGCTCCCTCGAAACGCTCACGGACAGCCGCCTCGAGCCGGCGGCGGCGGACCCGGAGCTCGGGGAGCGGCTGCAGTTCGAGCGCCAGGGCTACTTCTTCCGCGATCCCGTCGACTCGCGCCCCGACCGCCTCGTCTTCAATCGCACCGTGCCGCTCCGCGACTCCTGGGCGCAGGAAGTCCAGAAGCAGTCGCCTGCGGCGGCAACCGCGCCGCCGAAACCGCCCGAGCCTAAGGTGCGGAAAGAGCCGGAAGCGAAGGTCCCCGAGCCGCTCACGGCGGAGGAGTTGGCGCTGCTCGAAGAGATGCGCCCCCAACTCCTGCCCATCGTGGAAGGCGTGCTCGCCGCGCACCCCACCCAGGTCGAGACCTATCGCAACGGCAAGCAAGGGCTGCTTGGCTTCTTCGTCGCGCAGGTGATGAAGGAGGTGGGGAAGGCCGGCGCCAAGGCCAGCCCCAAGCTGGTCAGCGCGATGCTGACGGAGAAGCTGAGCTCCCGGTAAGAATTCCTGAACTGAGCAGACTCGTCACGTTCTCTGTCAGGCGGCGGCTCTCATTCGAGCCGCTCGGCGGCGACGAGGAGCATCGGGCCGACGAAGAAGGCCTTGCCCACGAAGTAGAGGCCGATGGCGGTCGACAGCGCGTCGTCCTTGTGATTCAGGCCCGCCTTGGTGAGGATCCAGAGCCCGCCGGAAAGACAGAAGAAGAAGGACAGAACGGCCCCAACTCGCGCCAGTCGCTTCATGGTCGTGCCCCTATGGGAAAGTTGACTCGACTCTACGGCGCGATCGCCAGGAGATCAAGGACGCCATGCACGCGGCGCGCGGGCTCGCTTCTTGCAGACATATCTTTCGTTTACCTTAGAGTTCCGACCCTCCTCCGCGGCAGGCTCTGCGCGCCCGAGCTGTCCGAGAACTAACACCCTACCTGGAGGATCGGTCATGAAACCACGCACGGCACTCAGTCTGTCCGCTCTCGCCCTCTCTCTCATCACGGTGACGGCGGCCGGCGCCACGGCGAACACCACCGTCTGCCGGATGGACTACACGCTCAAGGGTTGGTCCGCTTTCTACAAAACCTCGCACGGATCGGCGACGCTCACCTGCGATAACGGCCAGACGGCGCAGGCGAAGATCGAGGCCAAGGGCGGCGGGCTCACCGCCGGCAAGTCCGAGATCCGCGACGGCCACGGAAAGTTCTCCGAGGTGGCGGACATCAAGGAGCTGTTCGGCACCTACGCCACCGCGAGCGCCGCCGCCGGCGCGGTCAAGTCGTCCGAGGCGCAGGCCATGACCAAGGGCGAGGTTTCCTTGGCCCTCAATGGCAAGGGCACCGGCATCGAGGTCGGCGTCAGCTTCGGCAAGTTCACTATCACCCAGCGCTGACCGCAGTTAGATAAAACATTTTTTTGCCGGTCCAGCCGGCGCCAACGCGGCGCTGGCTTTCGGCTCCGGCAAGAGATCGAACCATCGGAACCGCCGGCCGGGTGCCACGAGTGCCTCGCCGGCGGCCATAGAAAGAAGAAACCCATGAGACACACCAAGATCGCACTGTTCCTTCTGCTCGGGGCCGTCGCCGCGAGCCGCATCGTTCACGCTCAACCGCCGCCGGACGGGGAGGGCGACCGCCGCGGCGGCGACAACTCGTCGTACGGCAACGCCGGCGACCCCGACCAGGCCAGCGTCCAATACTTCCACCAGCGGCTCTCGCCCTATGGCCGGTGGGAAGCGCGCGCGGGGTACGGAGACGTCTGGATCCCGCGGGTCTCCTCGGGTTGGCGCCCCTACACCACGGGACACTGGGTCTACACCGATCAAGGGTGGGCCTGGGTCGCCAACGAGCCCTGGGGATGGGCCGCATTTCACTACGGCCGCTGGTACCACGACGAGAACAGCGGTTGGGGCTGGGTTCCCGGCCACGTCTGGGCGCCGGCATGGGTTGCCTGGCGCAACGGCGGCGGCTATCTCGGTTGGGCGCCGCTGCCTCCGTCGATCGGCTTCACCGCCGGCGTCGGGGTGAGCTTCGGCGGCGTCGACATCGAGACGGCGATTTCGCCTTCGTACTATTCCTTCGTGCCCGAGCGCGCCATCCTCGACGCACGCCTCTCGTCCTCCTTCGTGCCGTTCTCGCGCAACGCCGACTGCTTCCGCCGGTCCAGCAACATCACCCGCCTCACGGTCGTCAACAACCGGGTCTTCAATCAGGGGTTGAACGTGCAGCGCATCGAGCAGGTGACCGGGCGGGCGGTGCCCCGTGTGCGGGTGGGCAGCCAGTCCTACTTCCGGCAGCCGCCGGTGATGGTCGCGGCAGCCCGCCAGCGCGGGACCGAAAAGTTCGTCGGCCGTCCGGCTCCTCGAGCGATCGTGGCGACGAACGGAAACCGGCCTCAGGCCGGCCGCCAGCCGGCCACGAACCAGGCAGCCCAAGGCCGCACAACGTCACACGGCTCGGCGCCGGTGACCGCCCCGGTCGACGCGAAGCGAAACATCCATGGCAACGCCAACCGTGACCGCTCGCAGGCGGCCCCGAAGGCGCGCCCCGCCCATCCGCAGCACGCGGTGAAGGCCGAGGCGTCTCACCAGGCTGTCATGCCCTCGCATCCCCAGCACGCCGCGCACGCGGCCGTGCAATCAAAGCCTCGCCAGCAGCCCCCTCCGCAGGCGAAGCCGCAGCATGCTTCGGGTAAAGGCCAGCCGCAGCGCCAGAACAAGAGGCAGCAACCAGTCCCCAACCCGCAGAAGCCTCCTGCCTAGCCAGATGGAAAAGGTGCCAGCCACCGCGGGATGGCTGGCACCTCCTATCCCTCGCTCTCCTCCTGTAACATCGTAGACTCCAAGCAGCCCAAACCTTCTCAGGTGAGGCGGGCGCTCAGGCGCCAGGCGACGCGTCCAGGAGGTTCATCCATGAAAACGCCAAGCTCGGCCTCTCCCGCTACCGGCTCCGGCCGGCGCCGCTCGCCCTTCGTCCGCTTCGTCTGGTTCGGTGTTGCGCTCGCTTTCTTCGCCGCGAGCTCCTTCGTCGCCTTCCGGCAGGAACCGCGCCTCGACGCCTATCGCCGTCCGACGCCGCTCGCGGCGGACTGGTGGACGCGGCCCATCGAGCGCAACGCCCCGGGTCGGCTGCCGCTCGTCTGGGGCGATCTGAACGACATCTTCGCCCTGCGCGGCAAGGACGCGGGGAAGGTCTGGATCGTGGGGGAGGGCGGCCTCGTCCTCTACAGCGCCGACTACGGCCGGCACTGGAGGCGGCAGTACCTGGTGCGGCCCGAGGTTCCGGCGCAGAGGCCGGCGGCTGCCGCGTGGCTGCGCGGGCTCGGGCCGTCCGATCCGCTCGCCGCCCTCACCTTGCTGGCAATGGTTCCGAATCCCGGACCCATGAAGGGGCCGCCAGTCCCGCAGGACTCTGCGAACGCTCCTCCCCGGCCGCCGCCGCAGGCGCACACGGCTCCGTCTCCACCTCCTCAACTGCCGCTCGCCGATCTCGCCCGATCCATGCTCTGGAGCGTCCAGTTCGTGGACGAGAGCTACGGCTGGGTAGCCGGAGGAAACGGCGCGCTCTTCGCGACGCGGGATGGCGGTGAGACCTGGGAGCAGCAGGATTCCGGGGCGGGCGCTGCCACGCTGCTGGCCCTGGAAATGACCGACCGATCTCACGGCCTCCTGGAGGGAAATGACGGGGTCGAGCGGGTGACCGACGATGGCCGAAACTGGAAGGTATCCCCCTTCCCAACGCCGACCGAGCCGTTGTTCCTGCATGAAAAAAAGGTCTATCGCAACCTGCCGCCATCTTCTCCCGGCAGAGCCCAGTTCTTGAAAATCATCAGCGATGCCGCTTTCCAGGGGATCATCGGGACATCTGTCGACTGCGACCTCCTTGGCAATCGCTTCTGGGCGATCGGAGCGCCGGGCCTCGCCCGCACGAGCGACGGCGGGAAGACTTGGGTCCGATCGCCCATCGCGGGGTCGGCCAAGCTGCGGGCCCTCGCCTTCGGGGACGAGCGCCACGGTTGGTTGACGGGAGCGGACGGCGCCGTGTTGGCCACCGAGGATGGCGGAGACACCTGGTTCCGCGAATCGCGCGAGGCGCCGCCGCTGAGCGCCGATGCGGCCGCGAACGCCATCACCATGAGCCGCGAGAAGAGCCGCTACGGCGAATCCTCGATCTGGCCCGCGCCCTGGTACTACTTGAGCCTGCTCCTCGTCTCCCTCCTCCTCGTCCCTGCCTTCAGGACACCGCCGCCCGCCGTCGATCCCAACCCCTCCATCGCCAGCCTCCTCATCTCCGATCGGCCGATCGAGCGCGGCGAGGCCGACGTGTTCGACTTCAACGCCGTAGCCCTCGGCCTTTCGCGGTTTCTGAGGAACGCGCAGACCGAGCCGCCGCTCACCATCGCCGTCACCGGCGAGTGGGGGAGCGGCAAGAGCTCGCTGATGAACCTGCTGCGCCGGGACCTCCAGCGCTACGGTTTCCGGCCGGTCTGGTTCAACGCCTGGCACCACCAGAAGGAGGACAATCTCCTCGCCTCGCTGCTCGCGGCCGTGCGGGCGCAGGCGATCCCCGCCGCCTGGCGACCCGAAGGCATGATCTACCGCGGCCGTCTGTTGGGCATCCGCTGGCTGCGTTACTGGCCGCTCGTCGCCCTGCTGCTCCTCGCCTTCTCGATCTCGTTCGGTTACATCCGCTCCGACCCCCGGCGCATCGACGAGGCGCAGGCGCTCGTCAACTCGACGGGCGAGAAGGTCGGGAGGCTCTTCGGCGCCTCGTCCGATGCCGGCCCAAAGCCGGCCGCGGCGGCACCGGGTTCTGCTGGCGCGGACAGCGTCGCTGGGCAGCCGGTCGGAGATGGCGCCGGCCAGCACGTGCCCCTCGCCGGCCTGCTGCTGAGCGCCGCCGGCCTCGCGGTCTCGATCTGGAAGGGCATCAAGGGCTTCGGCGTCGATCCCGCGAGCCTCCTGGCGCGCGACTCGGGGCGCATCCGCGACCTCCAGGCGCTCACCGGCTTCCGCCAGCGCTTCGCGGCCGAGTTCGGCGACGTCACGCGGGCGCTCAACCCGCGCACCATGCTGATCCTCATCGACGACCTCGACCGCTGCCGGCCGGAGAACGTCATCGAGGTGCTCGAGGCGGTCAACTTCCTGGTCAGCTCCGGCGACTGCTTCGTCGTCCTGGGGATGGCGCGCGAGCGGGTGGTGCGCTGCGTCGGCCTGAGCTTCAAGGACGTCGCCGACGAGCTCCTCGATCCCATCTCTCCGGCCTCCGAAGGCAGCCCGGCGGCGGACCTGGCGCGCCAGCGCCGCCTCGAGTTCGGCCAGCAGTACCTGGAGAAGCTGATCAACATCGAGGTGCCCGTGCCGGTGCCGACCGACGAGCAGTCGCGCCGGCTGCTGGCGGCGAGCGAGCCGCAGGACGAGACGCCCGAGGAGCGGCGCCAGCAGCGCCGGCACGAGATCTGGGCCTGGGCCCGCAAGCTCCTGCCTATCGCGGGCTTCGCCGCCCTTCTCGTCGCCGGCTTCTACTACGGGCTCACCCGTCCGCCCGAGCCCGTCGCGCCGGTGGTGCCACCGCCCGCAGCGAAGGTTGGAGCGCCGCTCAATGTCCAGGGCGGCCCGGCCGCCGCTCCGGCCCAAGCCTCGCGCCAGGTCCCTGAGCCGACCCTCGGCGCGCCGGTGCATTGGACGCGCTGGCCGCTCGGCGCCCTCGCCTTCCTGCTCCTCGGGCTCGGCCTCTGGCGCCTGTCGATCCCGCCGGACGTCGTCATCCGCGACTCGCGCGAGTTCGAGCAGGCGCTCGCCACTTGGCACCCGCTCCTCTTCTCCTGGCGCAACACGCCGCGTTCGATCAAGCGTTACCTGAACCGCGTGCGTTACCTAGCGATGCTGCAGCGCGCCCCGGCACCGGAGCCGGTGCTCTGGCGAAGGCTTTGGGATCGTCTCCGGCGGTCAAAGCCTGCGGATGCTGTCGCCGGGAAGCCAAGCAGCCCACAGGTCATCCCGGAAGACTTCCTCGTCGCGCTCAGCGCGATCGACTGCTGCCATCCGGATCTGTTGCGCGACAAGAGCCGGCTGGGAGCCTTCCTCCTCTCCACGGTCCACGACGAATCGCCGTCCGAACCGATCGTCAAGCTGGCCGCCGACGCGCAATGGAGCGGCGCGCTCGAATCGTTCCGCTGCCGCTACCTCGAGATGGCGAGCGGCATCCATGTGAGCTGAGAAGGGCGGGCACGGGGGCCCGCCCCTACCCCTCGTGCTGAGGCTGTTTTGAGTGGTTACCCCACCGTCACGGCGGCGCCGTGGCACTTCTTGTACTTCTTGCCGGAGCCGCAGGGGCAGGGGTCGTTGCGCCCGACCTTGTCCTTGTGGACGACGGTGTGCGGCTTCGAGGCGCCGGAGGCCTCGGCGGGAGCGGAGGAGAGCTGGATCCTGGGCGCCACGCGCTCGCGGCGGTGGCGCTGCTCGTTCATCTGCTCCTCGGTCATCGGCTCGTAGCGGAAGAGGCGCTCGATGATGTCGTTCTCGACGCGGTCGCGCATCGCCTCGAAGAGATCGAAGCTCTCTTTCTTGTATTCCTGGAGCGGGTCGCGCTGGCCGTAGCCGCGGAGGCCGATGCCTTCCTTCAGGTGGTCGAGGGCGAGGAGGTGGTCCTTCCAGGAGACGTCGACCGAGTGCAGCATGATCGCCCGCTCGAAGCTGCGGATGATCTCGGGGTCGTGGCGCGTTTCCTTCTCGGCGTAGCGCGCCTCGACCACCTTGGCGAGGGTCTCCTTGAGCTCCTCGAAGCCCATCTGTTCGAGGTCGTGGGGCAGCTCATGGCCGCCCAGGTTGAAGTAGGCGAGGAGCTCAGTCCGTAGGCCCGCGATGTCCCAGTCCGCGGGATCGTCGCGCTCGGCGCAGTGGGAGGTGACGACGGAGCCGACGATGTCGGTGGCGATCCCCATCACGTAGTCGCGGCCCTCGCGGCCCTCCAGGATGTCGCGGCGGAGCTTGTAGATCGCCTCCCGCTGCTTGTTCATCACGTCGTCGTACTCGAGGAGGTGCTTCCTCACCTCGAAGTTGCGGCCCTCGACCTGTTTCTGGGCGCGCTCGATCGCCTTCGAGACCATGCCGTGCTCGATCGGCTCGCCGTCCTCCATGCCCAGCCGGCCCATGATCCCCTTGAGCTTGTCGGAGCCGAAGATGCGCATGAGGTCGTCTTCGAGCGACAGGTAGAAGCGCGAGGAGCCGGGGTCGCCCTGGCGGCCGGAGCGGCCGCGGAGCTGGTTGTCGATGCGCCGCGACTCGTGGCGCTCGGTGCCCAGGATGTGGAGGCCGCCGGCGGCGAGCACCTCTTCGCGCTCGGCGACGCAGCTCTCGTGGAAGCGCGCCAGCGCGGCCTGATACGCCTCGGGCTCGGTCTCGGGGTTGGCCTCCGACCTCGCCAGCCCCTCGGGGTTGCCGCCGAGGACGATGTCGGTGCCGCGCCCCGCCATGTTGGTGGCGATGGTCACTGCCGCCTGGCGGCCGGCCTGGGCGACGATCGAGGCCTCGCGCTCGTGGAACTTGGCGTTCAACACGACGTGCGGCACCCGGGGCGGCTTGCTCAGCAACTTCGAGAGCATCTCGCTCTTCTCGATCGACACCGTGCCCACGAGGACCGGCTGGCCGCGCTCCGAGCAGTCGCGGATCTCCTCGACGACAGCCCGCCACTTCTCGTCGGCGGTGCGGTAGACGAGGTCGCCGCGGTCGTCGCGGATCATCTCCTGGTTGGTGGGGATGACCGTGACGTCGAGGTCGTAGATCTGCGCGAACTCGGAGGCCTCGGTGTCGGCGGTGCCCGTCATTCCGGCGAGCTTCTCGTACATGCGGAAGTAGTTCTGGAAGGTGATGGTGGCGAGCGTCTGGTTCTCGCGCTCGATCTTCACCCCTTCCTTCGCCTCGACCGCCTGGTGGAGGCCGTCCGACCACCGCCGGCCCGGCATCATGCGGCCGGTGAACTCGTCGACGATGACCACCTTGCCGTCCTTGATGAGGTAGTCGACGTCGCGCTTGTAGAGGTGGTGGGCGCGCAGCCCCTGCTGCACCCCGTGGTTGGTCTCCATGTTGTCGGGGTCGTAGAGGTTGCGGATGCCGAGGAGCTGCTCGACCTTTTCGACCCCCTCTTCCGTCAACGACACCGAGTGCCCCTTCTCGTCGACCAAGAAGTCGCCCGTCGTGTGCTTGCTGCCGTCCTTCTCCTCGATCTCCTCGCCGCGGTGGAGGCGGGGGATGATGCGGTCGATGGCGTAGTACTTGTCGATCGACTCCTCGGACGGCCCGGAGATGATGAGGGGCGTGCGCGCCTCGTCGATGAGGATCGAGTCGACCTCGTCGACGATGGCGTACTCGTGGCCGCGCTGGACCATCGCCTCGAGCTCGAACTTCATGTTGTCGCGCAGGTAGTCGAAGCCGAGCTCGTTGTTGGTGCCGTAGGTGACGTCGGAGCGGTAGGCGGCCTGGCGCGACAGGTCATCCATGTCGTGCTGGATGACGCCGACGGAGAGCCCGAGGAAGCGGTAGATCTGCCCCATCCATTCGGAGTCGCGGCGGGCCAGGTAGTCGTTCACGGTGACGACGTGGACCCCCTTGCCGGCGAGGGCGTTCAGGTAGCAGGGCATGGTGGCGACGAGGGTCTTGCCCTCGCCGGTCTTCATCTCGGCGATGCGGCCGCGGTGGAGGATCATGCCGCCCATCAGCTGGACGTCGAAGGGCCGCATCCTGACCGTCCGCAGCGCCGCCTCCCGCGCCACCGCGAAGGCGGGGACGAGGAGGTCGTCGAGGGTGGCTCCCTGCTCGAGCTGGCGCCGGAACTCGACCGTCTTGTCGCGCAGCCCGTCGTCCGACAGGGCCTGGATCTCGGGCTCCAGTGCGTTGATGGCCGCCACCGTCGGCAGCATCTTCTTGACGTCGCGCTCGTGCTGGCTGCCGAAGATCGTGGTGAGGACTTTGTTGATCATGCCGGGGATCTCATCGAATGTAGGGAACGGGTGCTCGGGGAAGAAACCGCTCCCCGCGGAGGAATCACAACGGCCAGTTTAGCAGAAAGATTCCCCGCGGCAGGCGCGGCCTCCGGCCCCGTTTGGCTCTGCTCGGCTCCTTCGGAGGCGCGCCGAGGCCTGGATCCGGAGATTACGACGGCCCGTTGGCGTCGTCGAGGATGTAGCCCAAGGGATTGACCGGATCGCCGTCGAGGCGCACCTCATAGTGGAGGTGATAGCCGGTCGAGCGCCCGGTGTTGCCCACCAGCCCGAGGACGTCGCCGCGCTTGACCCGCTGACCCGGGCGGACGTCGACCCGCGACATGTGCCCGTAGCGGGTGGAGAGGCCGAAGCCGTGCGCCAGGTAGACCGCGCGGCCGAGGCCGGTGACCTCGCCGGCGCGCAGCACGATGCCGTCGGCGCTGGCGTGCACCGGCTGTCCCGGGCCGGCGGCGATGTCGACCCCCTGGTGGACGCCGGGGCCGTGGGTCATGGGGTCGTTGCGATAGCCGAAGCCGCTGGTCAAGATTCCCTTGACCGGCGCGATGGCGGGGGTGGAGGAGATCCACCGCACCCGCTCTTCGAGCTTGGCGGCGACGGCGTCCAGGCGTCCGGAGAGCCGCGCCGCGCGGCTGGACATGGCGGCGACGTCCGAGAGGCTGGTCTCGGAGAGCGGCGCGCCGCCGCCCACTCCCGCCTGCGCCAGGTTCTCGACGCCGGCGACGATCGCCAGCTGGCGCGTGCGGTCCTCGTAGTCGGTGAGGCGATCCTGCAGCTTCTTGATGCTGGCCTCGAAGGAGACGTTGACCTGGCGCAGCTTCGCGTTCTCGCCGCGCAGGCGGGCGATCTCCGCCGGATTGACTTCGGTGCGGAAGTAGGACCAGGTGGTGAAGGAAGCCGCGAGGGAGAGGAGGAGGAAGGCGCCGACCGCGAGACCGATCTGGAGGTTCGTCACCCGCCACTTGCGCAGCTTGGCGCGGGCGTGGGGGACGAAGATGACGGTGTGGTGCGGTCGACCCATAGAAGACTTTACAAGCTGGAGCCGCTACAGCCCGCGACCCCCTAACTCTTTTGGACCAAAGCCCTGAACCGAGGAGACGGATTCTAGTCTCCGAAGGGACGGTGTCAAGAGGTAAGAGGCCGATTGTCAGAATTACTTGTGGAAAATGATTGAATATGTTTCAAGGGCATATAGAGCTGCGTGAATCGATGGCTCGAAGGGATATCCTTGATGGATCGGCCGGGCGAGCGGGAGGCGGCGGACGCGGCGGGCCGTCGTGGAGTGGCCGAGCCGCAGTCCAGATCACGCCGATTTCCGTAATAATGCCCAACGCTCGGCGGCGCGCCCCATCCCGCCGGGAGAAAGGGAACCCCTCCTTGCGGATCGCGCCGACATCGATCTCCGCCCGGCGAGCCCGGGCCCTCGCCTTCCTCCTGCCGGCGCTGCTCGCCGCAGCTCCAGCCGCCTCGGCGGAGGCGGAGGCGCCTCCGACCACCCTCGCGGACACCGGCCCGCTGGGTATCCGCGATCAGTTCCTCCTCGATATGGGCTACCTCGCCTTCCAGCCCGACTCGGCCGACGTCCTGGCCCGCGGCCGCTGGCGGATCGACGCCGTGGAGACAGTCACCAATACCTTCGCGCACTCGCCGGCCGTCCTCGACGTCCTGCTGGCGCGGACCGAGCGCCGGGCGCTGACCCTGGACGAGCTGCGGGGGATCGCCGCCTCCCGTCCGCGGCAGGGGATCTTCCAGCTCGACGGCGAGGTCTACTCGACCGCCGTCCGCCTCCGCCGCGGCTTCGGGGACGGGCTGGAGCTCGAGCTCATGATCCCCGTCCTCGACGCCCAGGGCGGCCACCTCGACGGCGTCATCGAGTCGTTCCACTCGACCTTCGGCCTGGCGCAGAACGGCCGCCTCGGGGTGCCGCGGAACGGTTATCTCGTCTATCTCAAGGGCGCCAAGGGCGAGACCTTCCTCTCCGGCGACCGCGGCTGGGGCCTGGGAGACCTGGTGGTCAGCGCCAAGCACTCGCTGGACCTCCCCCGGCTGCCCTTCGAGCTGGCAGTCCTGGGATCGCTCAAGCTGCCGACGGGAGACCAGGCCAAGCTCTACGACTCCGGCTCGGTCGACCTCGGGCTCCAGCTCCTCGCCACCCGCCATTTCGCCCGCTCCTCGCTGCACGCCGGACTCGGCCTCCTCGTCCTCGGCGACTCCGCGGTCTTCCACACCGACCGGCAGCTCGCCTGGTCGACGCTCCTCGCCTACGAGCACGCGCTCGGGAGGTCGACGGCGGCCATCGTCCAGCTCGCCTATTCGCAGAGCCCGTTCCGCCAGCTCGACGTGGCGGACCTGGACGTCGGCACCTACGAGATCAGCGTCGGTCTGAAGCAGGGCTTCGGCGCCAACCGCCAGGTCTTCCTGGCCCTCACCGAGAACCTGGCCCACTACAACAACACTTCCGACGTGGGGTTCCACCTGGGCTTCACCCGGGGTTTCTAGGCGCGCCCGGCCCGGCGCCTGTGGCGGCGTTTGCGGCTACACTTGGTATGGTGACCGTCGGAGCGGAACGAGCGCGCATCCGGGCGGCCGACGTCGGGGAGAAACCCTGGCGGCGGTGGGGACCCTACCTGTCCGAACGGCAGTGGGGGACGGTGCGCGAGGACTACAGCGCCGGCGGCACCGCCTGGGAGTACTTCCCGCACGACGTGGCGCGCAGCCGAGCCTACCGCTGGGGGGAGGACGGCATCGCCGGCATCGCCGACGAGCAGTGCCTCCTCTGCCTCGGGCTCGCCCTCTGGAACGGGCGCGATCCCATCCTCAAGGAGCGGCTGTTCGGCTTGACCGGCAACGAGGGCAACCACGGCGAGGACGTCAAGGAGCTGTATTACTACCTGGACGCCACCCCCACCTCCTCCTATCTCAAGATGCTCTACAAGTACCCGCAGGCGGAGTTCCCCTACGCCGGGCTGGTGGAGGAGAACCGCCGGCGGGGGAAGACCGACCGCGAGTTCGAGCTCCTCGACACCGGCATCTTCGACGGCGACCGCTACTTCGACGTCTTCTTCGAGCTCGCCAAGGCGGACGCCGATGACCTGCTCATCAGGATCACGGTGGAGAACCGCGGGCCGGAGGCGGCGGCGCTCCACCTCTTGCCGCAGCTCTGGTTCCGCAACACCTGGGTCTGGGGCCGCCATCCGGACGAGCCGCGGCCGTCGCTCGCCGCCGAGGGTGGGGCCGTGGTCGCCCGCCATGCTCTGCTCGGCGACATGAGGCTCTGCTGCGATGGCGACCCCGAGCTGCTCTTCTGCGACAACGAGACCAACGGACCGCGGCTCTTCGGGATACCCGCGGCGGCCGCCGCCGGACCGTTCAAGGACGGCATCCACGACTTCGTCGTCCATGGCGCGCGGGGAGCGGTGAACCCGGAGCGCACCGGCACCAAGATGGCGGCCTGCTATCGGCTGGAGATCCCCGCCGGCGGCTCCGCGACGGTGCGCCTGCGCTTCGCCGCGCAGCCGCCGCGCGACCCCTTCGCCGACTTCACTGCCGTCTTCGCGGCCCGCCTGCGCGAGGCCGACGAGTTCTACGCCGAGCTCGCCGCGCCGGGGCCGGCGCTGGGCGAGGAGGCGATGTGGGTCGCCCGCCAAGCCTACGCGGGGCTCCTGTGGGGCAAGCAGTTCTACCACTACGACGTCTCGCACTGGCTGGAGGGCGACCCCGCCCAGCCGGCGCCCCCGGCCGAGCGCCGGCGCGGGCGCAACCACGCCTGGTTCCATCTCAACAACGGCGACGTCCTGTCGATGCCCGACAAGTGGGAGTTCCCCTGGTACGCGGCGTGGGACCTGGCCTTCCACTGCATCCCGCTGGCGCGCCTCGATCCCGAGTTCGCCAAGGGTCAGCTGCTGCTCCTCACCCGCGAGTGGTACATGCATCCCAATGGCCACCTGCCGGCCTACGAGTGGGCCTTCTCCGACGTCAACCCGCCGGTGCACGCGCGGGCGGCGCTCAAGGTCTTCGAGATCGACCGCGACGCCAGCGGCCGGCCCGACTACGCCTGGCTCGAGCGGGTCTTCCACAAGCTGCTGCTCAACTTCACCTGGTGGGTGAACAGGAAGGACGCCGAGGGCAACAACGTCTTCCAGGGAGGCTTCCTGGGGCTCGACAACATCGGCGTCTTCGACCGCAACGCCGAGCTCCCCACCGGCGGCCACCTCGACCAGGCCGACGGCACCAGCTGGATGGCTATGTACTGCCTGAACCTGCTGCGCATCGCCCTCGTGCTCACCGAGTTCAACCCGGTCTACGAGGACATCGCCACCAAGTTCTTCGAGCACTTCCTCTACATCGCCGGCGCGCTCAAGAGCATCGGCACCGACAACGTCGACTTCTGGGACGAGGAGGACCAGTTCATCTACGACGTCCTCCGCCTGCCCGACGGCAGCATGGACCGCCTGCGGGTGCGCTCGATGGTCGGCCTGGTGCCGCTCTTCGCGGTCGAGATCCTCGACTCCGCTCTCCTTGACCGCGTGCCGGGCTTCAAGCAGCGGCTGGAGTGGTTCCTGGCCTACCGGCCCGACCTCGCCGGCCTGGTGTCGCGCTGGCACGAGCCGGGGGCGCAGGACCAGCGCCTGCTGTCGCTCCTGCGCGGCCACCGCATGAAGCGCCTGCTGAAGCGCATGCTCGACGAGTCGGAGTTCCTCTCCCCCTACGGTGTGCGGGCGCTGTCGCGCTACCACCTGGAGCATCCCTACGCGCTCGCCGTCGGCGGCCGGACCTTCACCGTCTCCTACCAGCCGGGGGAGTCGGAGTCCGGGCTCTTCGGCGGCAACTCCAACTGGCGGGGGCCCATCTGGTTCCCCATGAACTACCTCATCGTGCAGTCGCTGCGCCGCTTCCACTCCTACTACGGCGACGACTTCAAGGTCGAGTTCCCCACCGGCTCGGAGGTCTACCTCACCCTGGCCGAGATCGCCGACCAGCTGGCGCGCCGGCTGGTGGGGATCTTCCTCCCGGACGACTCCGGCCGGCGCCCCGTCCTCGCCTACCATCCGAAGCTTCACGGCGACCCCCACTTCCGCGACTACCTCCTCTTCCACGAGTACTTTCACGGCGACCACGGATGGGGAGTGGGAGCCTCGCACCAGACGGGGTGGACGGCGCTGGTGACCGAGCTCCTGCGCTAGCCATGGAGTGGGCTCTCGATCGCAGCGTCACCCGCGACTTCGGGCGCGCCTCGCGCTACGAGTGGCTGGAGACCAACG
>DATNKQ010000492.1:0-18084 GCA_035603315.1 Thermoanaerobaculia bacterium | reverse complement strand
ACTCCTCCGCCTCGGACCTGCCGGTCCTCCCGGAGGTCAAGAAGCTCGCCGGCAAGCCGCGCCTGCTCTGTATGTACGGCGAGCAGGAGAGCGCCTCGATCTGCCCCACCCTCGACCCCAAGCTGGGGCAGAAGATCGGCTTCAGCGGCGCCCACCATTTCGGCGGCAACTACGAGACGCTCGCCGACCGCATCCTCAAGGAACTGCCCGCTACTTCTTCTTCCGGCCGCCCTTGAACCAGTAGTCGATCGCCTTCTGTCCCGGCTTGACCCAGGAGACGGTGCCGTCGATGGCATCGTCGAAGACGGTCCCCTTCCAGCTCATCTTGCCCTCCTTGGCGCTCTCCGTCTCCGCCGTGAAGGTAATCGTGCCGTCGGCGTTCTTGGTCGCCGTGTAGGGGGCGGCGGCGAAGCCGTAGGCGTCGCACGCCCGCGAGCGGAAGGTGCCGCCCTGGAAGATGAACTGGTCCTTGTCGCCGGTCGCCTTGCCGACCTCCCCCATCTTGCCGGCGAAGATCTTGCCATCGAGCAGACCGGCTGCGGCCCCCGCCGCGGAGGTGGCGGCCATCCAACCCGCCAAGGTCGAGACTGCCAAGAGGGCCGACAACGCGAATCCGAGCCTGCCGATCCGTCGCTTCGAACGCATCACGATCCTCCTTTTAGAGATGAGAGTTTCAGCGCTCCGGCCGAGCGCGCACCGCAGTTCCTGTGGTCAGAGGATACAACAGTGGCGCATCAGGCGGGGACGCGGACCTGGAGGGCGCGGGCGCGGGTATGGAAGTGGAGGGGCGGCTCGAGGTTCAGCACCTCGCCGTCCAGGAAGACCGGCACCGTCCGCCGGCGGACCTCGATGGTGAAGCCCGGGATGCACCAGGACTCGAAAGCATCGCTCCGGGTGGCGTCGCGGACCAGGGCGAGGAGGGCGATCTTCAGCAGGTCGAGCCGCCCCGAGCCACAGGCGATGTAGAGGTAGAGGTCGCCGCTGTCGAAGCGGTTGCGCGCCCCCATGGTGAAGACGTTCATGCTGTACTCGTTGTTGCCGACGAAGACGAAGCGGCTGGTCCGGCGGATCTCCTCGCCCGCGACCTGCAGCACGAGGCGGAGCGCGGGCACTCTCGGCAGCACCTTGACCAGCGCCGAGGCCGCCGCCACCCACTTGTTGCGCCCCAGGCGGCGGCGCTGGCGGTCGCGCTCCCGCACGACCGGCGGATAGAAGCCCAGCGAGGCGTTGTTGACGAAGACCTGGCCGTTGACCTCGCCCAGGTCGAGGGTGCGAGTGGTGCCGGTGGCGACGACGCCCGCCGCTCCCGGCAGGTCGGCGGGAATGCCCAAGTCCTTGGCGAAGTGGTTGAGGGTGCCGAGCGGCAGGACGCCCAGCGGCGTCGCCGTCCCGCCGAGCGCCCCCGCCACCGCCCTCACGGTGCCGTCCCCCCCGCCCGCCACCACCGCCTCGGCCCCTTCGGCCGCCGCCCTGCCCGCCCGCGCGGCCATCTCTCCCGCCGCGACGAACTCCACCTTGGCCTCGATTCTCACGCCGCGGAAGGCCGCGCCCACCCTCTCGGGAGTGAGCTCTCCCGACACGACCGTGCGGGCGGAGCGGTTGACGAGGACGGTGACTCGCATCGTGAGGCAGGAAGCAGAGCAAGACCCGCGCCCACCGGCGCCGGAGACGATCTTAGGTTTCAGCCCGCTCTCTTGACCATCCGGAAGGCGTCGCGCTCGCCGTTGTAGTAGCCCGGGATCTCCTGCACGACGACGTAGCCGTGGCGCTCGTAGAAGCCCCGCGCTCCCTCCTCGCCGGCGACCGTCTCCAAGAGGATCGCCCGCGCGCCGCGGTTGAAGAGGCGCTCCTCGGCGGCGGCGAGCAGGCGGCTGCCGATCCCCTTCCCCTGCCCCTCGGGCGGCACGTCCAGGGTGACGATGTGGCCCCGCCCGCGGGAGGCCAGGCCGGCGATGACGAAGCCCGCGATCTGCCCCTCTTCCTCCGCCACCAGGGCCAGCGCGCGGCGGCCCGCGAGGTAGAAGCGGAGCTCGCGCCGCGAGTAGGCGAGGTCCGGCGAGAAGGCTGCCTGGTCGACGGCGTACAAACGCTCGAAGTCGGCGGGAGCGTAGGGGCGGATGTTCACGGGAGGGCACTGTATAGGACCCCGTTCGATTGACGCCCTGGGGGTCCTGCATTAGCCTGTCGAAAAATGACCACCGGCAACGAAGACCTCCTCATCGGGCGGCTCGCCCTGCACTACAAGCTCATCACCGAGGATCAGCTCGCCGAGGCGACCCGGCAGCAGAGCCGGGAAGGCGGCGCCCGCAAGATCGGCCAGATCCTCATCGAGAGCGGCCTCCTGTCGGCGGGGCGGTTCGAGCAGCTCCTGGCAGCCCAGAAGGAGATTCTGGCCAAGCGTCTGGCAGCCGCGGCCGCGAGCGGCGGCGCGGGAGGCACCGCGGTCTCTCCACCACCCCGCCCGCAGGCAACATCGGCGGCTGCGCGGCTGCAGCCGGTCGTTCCCGAGGGCGCCGGCGGCAACCGGCTGGATCGCGTCCTCGAGTTCGCGGTGCGCCAGGAGGCGAGCGACATTCACGTCCATGGCGCCGCACCCCTGCGCTTCCGCCGCCACGGCCGGTTGCAGCAGGTCGACTCCGTCGTCCTCGATCCGGCGGCGACCGAGCGGGCGATCCGCGAGATCCTCACCCCCGACCAGGAGGCCGTCCTCGCCCAGCGGGGCCAGATCGACTTCGCCTATACGATCCCCGGCGTCAGCCGCTTTCGCGCCAACGTCTACCGCCAGCAGCGCGGGCTCGACGCCGTCTTCCGCGCCCTCCCCAACGAGCCGCCCACTCTCTCGGACCTCGGGCTGCCGCTGTCTCTCGCCCGCTTCGCCAATTTCCACCAGGGGATGGTGCTGGTCACCGGGCCGGCCGGCTGCGGCAAGTCCTCGACCCTGGCGGCGATGATCAACATCGTCAACGAGGAGCGGCGCGACCACATCGTCACCATCGAGGACCCCATCGAGATCCTCCACCCATCCAAGCGCTGCCTGGTCAACCAGCGCCAGGTCGGCCGGCACACCAGCTCTTTCGCCCGCGCCCTGCGCGCCGCGCTGCGCGAGGACCCCGACGTCATCGCCATCGGCGAGCTCCGCGACCTCGAGACCATCTCGCTCGCGCTCACCGCCGCCGAGACCGGCCACCTGGTGCTCGCCACCCTGCACACCAACAACGCAGTCCGCACCATCAACCGCATCCTCGGCGTCTTCCCGCCGTCGCAGCAGGACCAGATCCGCACCATGGTCGCCGAGTCGCTGCGGGCGGTCATCTCGCAGCGCCTGGTGGCGCGCGCCGACGGCGCCGGGCGGGTGCCCGCCCTCGAGGTCCTGGTCGCCAACAAGGCGGTGGGCCACCTCATCCGCGACAACAAGGCCTTCCAGATCAAGTCGGTCCTGCAGACCGGCGGAGCGCACGGGATGTGCCTGCTCGACTCGTCGCTCGCCGACCTCGTCAAGAGCGGCGCCATCACCCGCGGGGAGGCGCTGCGCCACGCCGAGGAGCCGAGCCGGTTCGCCGCTTCGGGTCCCGGCCTCGCCGCGCCCGCCGTTGGAGCCGCTGCCGGAGCGCCCGGAGTCATGGGCTCCGCGGCCGCCCAGCCCGCCTGAGCCCATGGCCCGCCTCCACGAGCTCTTCCAGCAGCTGCGGGACGGCGGCGGCTCCGACCTTCACCTGGCGACCGGCCTGGCGCCGCGCATCCGCGTGCACGGCGAGCTGGCGCCGCTCGCCGGGCGCCCGGCGCTCGCCAACGACGAGCTGCTCGCCCTGCTGCGCGAGCTCGTCTCGGAGGAGCAGTGGCAGGAGTACCGGCGCTCCGGCGACCTCGACTTCGCCTATGGCGTCGCGGGAGTGGCCCGCTTCCGCGCCAACTACCTGAGCCAGGAGAACGGCGCCTCGGCGGTCTTCCGCATCATCCCCGAGACCATCCAGCCGCTCGAGAGCCTGAACCTGCCCAAGGCGATCGGAATCCTCGCCGACCTGCAGCAGGGGCTGGTGCTGATCACCGGCCCCACCGGCTCGGGGAAGTCGACGACGCTGGCGGCGATCGTCGACCGCATCAACGAAACCTACTCGAAGCATGTGGTGACCATCGAGGACCCGGTCGAGTTCGTGCACCACGACAAGAGGTGCGTCTTTTCGCAGCGCGAGGTGGGGACCGACACCGAGAGCTTCGGGGCCGCCCTGCGCGCCGCCATCCGCCAGGACGCCGACGTCATCCTGGTGGGCGAAATGCGCGACCTGGAGACGATCTCGCTCGCCATCACCGCCGCCGAGATGGGCGCCCTGGTGTTCGGCACCCTGCACACGAACGGCGCCGCCAACACCATCGACCGGCTGATCGACGCCTTCCCCGCCGAGGAGCAGGCGCAGATCCGCACCACCCTCTCGGAATCGCTCGCCGCCGTGGTCTCGCAGCTCCTCCTGCGCACCTCCGACGGCCACGGCCGCCTCGCCGTCAACGAGATCCTCCTCCGCACCCCCGGCCTCCCCAACGTCATCCGCGAGGGCAACACGCCGATGATCACCTCGATCATCCAGGGCGGAAGGGCGCTCGGGATGCAGCAGATGGACGATGCCCTGATGGCCTTCGTGGAGGCCGGCACGGTGTCGCCCCGCGAGGCCTACATGAAGTCGACGAACAAGCAGCGCTTCGAGCCATTGCTGAAGGAGACCTGAGGCTAGATCTCGATCTCCGGCCGCTCCGCCGACAGGATCTCCGTCGTCAACTGCGCGCCGCAGCAGCTCTCGATGCGGCCCGCCAGATCGCTCAGAGCCCTTTCGAGATCGTCCCTCCCGGCCGGCGGCAGGGCTTCGAGAACGAGCAGGGCGTCGCGGGTCTCCGCCGTCAGCTTGGTGCGGTCCGCCTCTTTCCAGTTCCAGCGCCGGCAGAGGATGCCGGCGGCGTCCCGGTAGACCACCTCGCCGGGATGGGGCGGCCGGGCCTCCGCCTCGCCGAGGAGCTGGACCGGCGCCTCGCCTTCGCCGGCAAAGGTGAGCCGGACGTCGCCCTCCACCCGCTCCAGGTCCTCCCCTCCGGCTGGAAGGAGGTGGCAGAGCGAAATGGCGTTGTAGATGTCGACGAGGGAATTGACGTGCCGCACCTCCTCGCCCTTGAGCGCCCGGCGGAGGAGGTTCTCGATCGAGGACGGAGATTTCTTCGGGCTGGCGCCGAAGGCGCGGTAGGCCTCCCGCCAGGGAGCGACGCGAGGGTGGGCCGCCAGCTCGACGCCGGCCAGCTCCCGTCGCACCCGCGCCTCCTCCGCCCGTAGCCGGCCGACTATGGTGCCGTCCTCTCTTCGATTGTCGACCCCGCGGGCGACGGCGACCCCCAGAAGGACGCCGGGGTACCGCTCGCAGATCCTTCGATCGATTGTCAGCTTCATGAGGTCTCTACCGGCGCGCGGAAGTCTATCCGAGCCTCTTCGCCTATGAGGCCGCGAAGCCGGGTTGAGCGCCGTCTCTTGCCGGCGGCCGGCCGCACCGACTATCGTAGGGGCCGCTGATGCGCCGCTCTTCCTCGATCCTCCTGGCCTTGGTCCTCGGCTGCGGGCTGACGGCCGCCGCCGCCGCGGAGCCCGCGGAAGCTCCCGTCCGGCTCCTCGCCCCGCGGGCCGGGCAGGCGCTCGCCGCCGGCTCGACGGTGGAGATCGAGTGGGCGCCGGCCACGGCCCTTTCGCTGCGCCTCGGCCCGACGGCTGTCCCGTCCATCGAGGAGTGGGAGGCCTTCCTTTCGGTCGACGGCGGGGCCACTTACGCCTTCCGCATCACCCCCCATCTCGACCAGGACCTGCGCCGCTTCACCTGGACGGTGCCCTCCCTGCCCAGCCGCGACGCCCGCATCCTGCTGCGCTTCGGCGACGAGCGCCGAGAGATGGCTTACGAGCTGCCCCAGCGCTTCACTATCGTCGCTTCCCCTGGACCGCTCGCCATGCTCGGGGCGCTCCAAATCACCGGCGTCGCCGGCTTCGAGCCCGTGCGTTTAGCCCTCGGCCGCGGCGAGCCGGCGCTGCCCGGCCGGCCCGGCGTCTCCTCCTGGGTGGAGGGCTCGCGCCGCGGCGGCTCGGTGCGCCGGGTGGTCGCCGCCGAACCTCCCAGTGCGGGCAGCGGCGTCACCTTCGAGGATGCGGCAGGCCAGCCGGTGGCGCTCGCTCCCGAGCCGCCGCCGTCCGGGCCGCCGGCTCTCCTCGCCGGCGCCGAGCTGCCCGCCGCGCCCCCTCGTTCTCCCTCCTCGACCGCCGCCGGCCGCCCGGCCCGCCGCGGCGCCGACATCCTGCTCCTCCTCCAGCGCCGCAACGAATAGATCGAGACTGCTCCGGTCGCCGTCGCCCGTGAGCAGCCTCCGCCGCGGTAGGGCCGTCGCTCCTGCCGCGCGGTCGCGATCGATTCGAAACGACGTTCGAAGAGGAGATTCCCATGGTTTGCAGGAGGTTTTCCGGCAGGCTCGTCCTGCCGACGATCTGCGCCGCGGTCCTGCTGCTGCCGGCGCTCGCCCTCGCGCAGCAAGAGAGTCCCGCCGGTCAGCCTGCCACCCAGACGGCGCCGACACTGGCGGAGCGCATCGAGGTGACGGCCACCCGCGTCCCCGAGGACGTGGAGCCCGTGCCCGCTTCCATCACCGTCATCACCGGCGACGAGATCGCCGCCCGCGGCGCCACCGACCTGACGAGCGCCCTCGCCCTGGTGGCCGGGGTCGCCATCGCGCCCGGCGGCGACAACGGCCCCGCCGGCTCGATCCCCGAGCTCTGGGGGCTGCGCGAGTTCGACGCCTTCCTGCTGGTGGTGGACGGCGTGCCCTGGGGCGGCGCCTTCAATCCCGCCCTCACCACCCTCGACTTGACCAACGTCGACCGCATCGAGGTGCTGCGCGGCTCGGCGCCGGTGATGTTCGGCGCCACCTCGTTCGTCGGCGTCATCCACGTCATCCATCGCGCGGCGGGCGCGGCGGGAGGCGCGGCGCGCGTCTTCGGCGGCAGCTACGGCAGCGGCGGCGCCGCCGTCGCCCTGCCACTTCCCGGCGCCGGCGCCTACCAGCAGTCGCTCACCGTCGACGGCCAGAAGGAGGGCTTCAAGGACGACCGCACGGACTTCCGGCACGGCCACCTCCTCTACCGCGGCCAGGCGCAGACCGCCGGCGGCGTCTTCCGCCTCGACCTCGACACCTCCATCACGGATCAGAAGCCGGCGAGCCCCATCCCCGTCGTCGACGGCAAGCTCTCGCCCCTGGTGCCGCTCGATACCAACCAGAACTTCAGGGGCTCCAAGGTCGACGAGAACCGCTATCACCTGGTGGGCGGCTACGACCGCAACCTCTCTTTGGGGGCCTGGTCGACGACTGTCGCCGTCACCCACACCGACCGCACCTCGGCGCGCGGCTTCCTGACCGCCGTCTCGACCGACGATCCCAACGCCAACGGCTTCCGCCAGGACCTCACCCTGGACGACGTCTACTTCGACAGCCACGTCGTGCTCGAGCCGCACGCGGGCCTGCGGGTGGTGGCCGGCGTCGACCACCTCTACGGCCACGCCCACCAGCACTCCGGGGACTTCGACTACTTCGTCAACCTGGACGGCTCGAACCCGCCCTCGCTCTCGGACCTGCCGGCGCAGGGCGACCTGCGGCTCAAGGACGACCGCAACTTCTCCGGCCTCTACCTGCAGGCGGAATGGAACCCCACCCCGCGTTGGCGGTTCCAGGCCGGCGGCCGTCTGAACCACACGGTCGAGACCCTGGAGACGAGCCTGCACGAAGTGACCGAGCCGGCGCCCCCCTTCCTCAAGGACGACAAGACGGTCACCCGCGGCAGCGGCGTCGTGGGATTGAGCTGGCTCGCCTGGCAGCGGGGCAACGACGGCGTCTGGCTCTACGGCGACTACCGCGACACCTTCAAGCCCGCCGCCCTCGACTTCGGCCCCGACGCCAACCCCACGATCTTGAACCCCGAGACCGCCCAGAGCTACGAGGCCGGCGCCAAGGGGGTGACCGGCAATCTGGATTGGGAGCTGAGCGTCTTCCAGATGGACTTCTCGAACCTGGTGGTGACGCAGATCGACAGCAACGGGCTGCCGCGCCTGGTCAACGCCGGCCAGGAGCGGTTCCGGGGGGCCGAGCTCGAAGCCGACTACAAGCTCCGCTCCGATCTCCGCTGGCGCTTCGCCTACAGCCTTCACGACGCCCGCTTCGAGGACTTCATCAGCGTCTTCGACAACGGCCCCGCCCAGGTCAGGGGCAACCAGCTGGTGCTCTCGGCCCGCAACATGGTCTCGACCGGCCTGCTCTACTTCCCGGCGCAGGGCTGGAACGGCAGCATCCTCTACAACTGGGTCGACAAGCGCTTTCTGGACGAGGTGAACACCGCTGTCGCTCCCTCTTACTCCACCTGGTCGGCGAGCCTCGGCTACCGCTTCGGCAAGTGGGGGATCCGCCTGGAAGGCTACAACCTCAACGACACCCGCCCCCCGGTCGCCATCAGCGAGTTTGGCGGCGGAGAGGTCTATGTTCTGCCGGCCCGCAGTTTCCGGCTGAGCCTCGATACGCGGTTCTAGAGGGGAGTCGCGAGACGGCGCGGCAGGGCGAGCGGCTCGCCCTGCCGCCTTTGCTTTCCTGGGATCAGTGAGGGGTGTCGGCGCCGGCGCGGTAGGCGAGCGCCAGCTTGAGCTGGACGACGGCGGCGCGGCTGGCGGCGATGGCTTCGGCCTTGTGGCCGCCGAAGTCGTGCGGTGCGTGCTCCATGTAGGCGATGGCATCCTCGAGCTGATGGATGGCCCGGGCGATGCGCGGATGGCCCGCCCTCTCCTGCCCCATGGTCTTGCCCTCGGCGGTCATGGTCGCCAGGGGCAGGGCGAGGAAGAGGGCCACGAGGATCACGCTGATCTTGCTTTTCATGGACTTCGATCTCCTTTCCAGAGAGAAGATCTCTCGCACCCCGCGCGAGCGATCCGAGTTCCCAGCTTCGGCCTGGAGGAAGACTACAGAAGCTCTCGGCTGGGCGTCAACGCCGCCCCCGTGACAGGTTGCTACACTGCGCGCCGAGCGGAAACGCCCGCGGGAGATCGCCATGAGCCAACTCGACGACCAGCGCAACCGGAGCGCCCGCCTCCCCGACCCGCCTCCCCGCCTGCTAGCGCGGCTGGCCCTCCTGCTCCGGCGCATGTTCCTCTCCCTGGCCGACACCGTCGTGCCGCCCCAGCTCGCACTCTTCGATCACATCTCCGGCGCCGGCTTCACGCAGGTGATCCATGCCGCGGCGCGGCTGCGGATTCCCGACCTCCTCGCCGAGCGGCCGATGACCGCGGCGGAGCTGGCCGCCCGCGCCGGAGTCGACGCCGACGCCCTGCACCGGACGCTGCGCGGGCTCGCCGCCAGCGGCGTCTTCTCCCTGGACGCCGCCGGGCGCTTCCGCAACAACCGGCTCTCCGCGTCCCTCTGCTCCGGCCGGCCGGGCTCGCTGCGCGACTACGCCGTCTACTTCGGGTCGGCCTCGAACGTTCTCGCCTGGGCCGACTTCGACCGCACTCTAGAGACCGGCGGCGAGGCCTTCGCGCGCGTGCACGGCATGTCGGTGTGGGACTGGTTCGACGCCCACCCCGACGAGCGGGAGACCTTCGCCGGGGCGATGGGCTCGCTCACCGAGCTCTACGCCGCCGGGGTCGCGGCCTTCTACCCGTTCGCCGAGGTGAAGCGCGTCTGCGACGTGGGCGGCGGACGCGGCACGCTCCTCGCCGAGGTGCTGCTGCGCCATCCCCACCTCGCGGGGGTGCTCCTGGACAGCGAAGGGGTGATCGCGACGGCGCGCTCCTTCCTGGCGGAGAAGGGGGTCGCCGATCGCGTCGAGTTGGTGGCCGGCAGCTTCTTCGCGGCAGTGCCGCCGGGTTGCGACGCCTACCTGCTCAAGAACGTCCTCCACGACTGGGACGACGAGCGCTGCCGCACGATCCTCGGCGCCTGCCGCCGCGCCATGCGGCCGGGCAACCGCCTGCTGGTGGTCGAGACGGTCGTCGAGGCCACCACGACGCGCGACCTGGGGCCGCTCTCCGACCTCCAGATGATGGTGGTCTGCAGCGGTCGCGAGCGGGGCCGCGAGGAGCTCGCGCATCTCTACGCGGAGACCGGGTTCCGGCTCTCCCGGGTGATCTCGCCTCCCGGTCCGATGAGCGTTGTCGAGGGGATCGCCGTCTGACGACGGCCTACGGGACGCCTCCCTGCAGGATGGTCGCCAGCTTGGCGGCGTCGATGTTGCCGCCGGAAACGATGCAGACCACCTTGCCGCCGCGGCTCGCCAGCGCGGCGGCCACTGCGGCGGCGCCGGCCCCCTCGGCGATCACCCGGTTGCGCTCGGCGAGAAGACGGATGGCGGCAGCGATCTCGGCGAGCGAGACGACCCGGGAACCGTCCAGCAGCCGGCGGACGATGGGCCACATCTCGGGCAGCAGGCTCTTGCCGCCGATGCCGTCGACGAAGCTCGGCCGGTACTCGACCTCGCGCTCGGCGCCGGCGGCGAGCGACGCCTGGAGGGGCGCGGCGGTCTCGACCTCGCAGCCGAGGACCCGGATCTCGGGCCGCGAGGCCTTGACGGCGGCGGCGATGCCGCAGGAGAGCCCGCCGCCGCCGAAGGGGACGAGCACGGCGTCGACGTCGGGCAGGTCCTCGAGGATCTCCAGCCCGATGGTGCCGTTGCCCGCCATCACCCCGCGATCGGCGACGGGATGGATGAAGAGACCGTCGAGGCCCGGGTAGCGGTGCTCGCGGATCACCTGCCACCAGCGCTCGAACGGCACCTTCACCACCCGGCCGCCCAGCCGCTCGATGGCGGCGATCTTGGTCGCCGGCGCGTGCTCGGGGACGACCACCGCCGCCGGCACGCCGATCTGCCGGGCGCTCCAGGCGACCCCCTGCGCCATGTTGCCGGCGCTGGCCGTGTAGACGCCGCCGGCCAGCCGCTCCGGCCCTGCCAGCCGCATGGCGTTGGTCGCGCCGCGCAGCTTGAACGAGCCGATGGGCTGCAGGTTCTCGAGCTTGAGCCAGATCTCCCCCGGCCCGTCGTCCACGTTCAGGCGCACGAGCGGGGTGCGCACGACCGCACCGCGGATGCGCTCGCGGGCAACCTGGATCTCGTCGATCGTCGGGGCTTCGAGAGTCGCCATGGCGCTACATCGCGAAGCGGGTGCCCCGCTTCTCCGCGGTGGCGCGGCGGTAGAGGTGACGGCCGGCGGCGAGGTCCTCGACCGCCAGGCCCAGCGACTTGAAGAGGGTGATCTCTTCCTCGCCGCCGCGGCCGGCCATCCGGTCGGTCAGCAGGTCGCCCAGCTCGCCCAGGATGTGCCGCTCGTCGATCGCCCCCTCCTGGAGCGCCAGGAGAAAGTCCCCGGCCTCGTTGAGCGCCGACTCCCGGCGGTCGACGAAGAGGCGGGCGCGGGCGACGGCGGCGGCGTCCAGCTCGCGAGTCGCCGGCGTCGAGGCGCCCACCGCGTTGACGTGCGCTCCGGGGGAGATCCAGGCGCCCTCCAGCACCGGCTCGCGCGCGGCCGTGACGGTGCAGATGAGATCGGCGCCGTGGACTGCCTCGCGGGCGCTGGACACCGCTTCGATATCGACTCCCTGGCGCTCACCCTCGGCCGCCGCGAAGCGCCGCGCGTGCTCGGGATCGCGGCTCCAGACCCGCACCCGCGACAGCCGGCGCACCGCCCGCATAGCCTCCAGGTGGGTCGTGGCCTGCACCCCCGAGCCGAGGATGGCGAGGTCGGACGCCCCTTCGCGGGCGAGGAGGCGGGTGGCGAGGCCGGAGACCGCGGCGGTGCGGATGGCGGTGATGGCGGCGGCGTCGAAGACGGCCAGCGGCGCGCCCGTGGCGTCGTCGAAGAGCACCACCAGCCCCTGGTGGGAGTCCTCGCCGCGGGCATGGTTGCCGGGGAAGACAGTGACCAGCTTGACGCCCAGCAGGCCCGCCGTCTCCGCAGCCCCCGAGAGGTGCCCCGGCATGACCCCCAGCAGCCCGTTTCGGTCGGGAGTCCACAGCACGCTGCGCAGCGGCTGCAACGCCTCGCCGCGGGCGAGCGCCGAGAGGCCCTCCGCCATCGCCTCGATGCACTCCCCCATGGGGAGGAGCTCCTCGACCTCCCGGCGGCTCAGGATCAGGAGCGGCGTCGGCATGACGGCTGCGGGCCTCCCTCGGTCGGTCCCTGAAAACGGCCGGAAGTATATCGCGCGGCCCGCGACCGTCCCGCTGGCAGCATCCCTGCAAGGAGAGTTCACCGGGTCCGGTACTCCAAGCACCTCGACCTCTTCTCTCTTAGGCAGCTAACCGATAGGAGACGCCATCATGCCAAGAAACCGATATGCGACCGCTGCCGTGTTCCTGGCCGCGGCCCTCGCCCTTCCTCCCGCCTTCGCCCAACAGCCCCAACAGCAGCCGGCCTCCTCGCCGTCGGGCAACGCGGCCCAGGGCGGCACGACGGCGCCGCCACAATCGACGGCCAACCCGCCGGAGACGCAGACGCCTCCTGGCGGGACCGAACCCCAGGCCACGCCCCCGGCCGCGACGACTCCCCCGGCGCCCCAGGCTCCCGCCTCCGGCGAATCCCGCAACCTCACCGACGAGAGCCATGGCGTGACCATGGCCGCGCCCGGCGACTGGAAGGTCGCTCCCTCCAGCGCCTTCTCCGTCCCCGGCGATGTCCTCCGGGCCTGGTCGCCGGACACCTCCGCCAGCCTGGTCGTCTTCGTCCAGCATCCGAAAGGCCCCACCAACCCGCGGACCCTGCTCAACCAGAGTGTCGCCGCGATCAAGAAGAGCCTCGGCGCCAACGTCACCGAGCAGGACGTCCGCGACATCGGCGGCATGCGCGCCATGTGGCTCGTCGACTCGGGCAAGGGGACCGGGGCAGCCATCGACGGCAAGGGTACCGTGCCGACGGCCCAGCACTGGGTGGCGATCCCGCGGCGGGACGACATCGTGATCCTGCTGCTCACCGCGCCCCAGGACAAGTTCGCCAGCTACGACCCCGTCTTCCAGCAGTCGCTGCAGACGCTCCAGATCCACGGCAACCAGACCGCGTCCCAGCGGGCAGCGAAGTAAGCGGCGCCGGGGGCGCGAAGGCCGGAGCCCGGGGGTGGCTTTCGCGCTATCCTGCGGCCATGAAGGTCGTGAAGCGCTGCTCCTGGGTCTCGGAGGACCCCCTCTCTATCGCCTACCATGACGAGGAATGGGGAGTGCCGGTCCACGACGAGAGCCGGCTCTTCGAGATGCTGATCCTCGAAGGTGCCCAGGCCGGCCTCTCCTGGATGACCATCCTGAAGCGGCGTGGGGGCTATCGCCGCGCCTTCGACGGCTTCGACCCGGAGCGGATCGCGCGCTATCGCCCGGCGAAGATCGACGCCCTGCTCAAAGATGAGGGCATTATCCGCAACCGCGCCAAGGTGGAGGCGGCGGTGGGGAACGCCCGAGCGCTCCTCGCGGTCCGGCGCGAGCTAGGAAGCTTCGACCGTTTCCTCTGGGACCTCGTCGGCGGCAAACCGCGCCGGAACCGCTGGCCCGCGGGAGGGCACGTCCCCGCCGAAACGCCTGAGTCCCAGCACATGAGCCGCGAGCTCAAGCGCCGCGGCTTCCGCTTCGTGGGTCCCACCATCTGCTACGCCTTCATGCAGGCCGTGGGCATGGTCAACGACCACTCTACGAGCTGCTTCCGGTACCGTCAGATCGCGACTTGACGACTAGGCCTCGCATGCATCGGCGGCACCTTGCAGTCCTCATCGGCGCGCTGTTGTTCACGGCCGCCGCCCGCGGCCAAGAGAGTCCCCCTTCCGCCGGCGCTTCCTGCCCCGGAACCGCCCGGGCCGAGCACGTCCTGAAGCTCTGCCGCGATCAACGCCAGGGCCTGCTCCGCGAGCACGAGCAGGAATGGGCGCGCTACCGGGAAGTCCTCCGGCAGGCCGGGGAGCATGTCGCGGACTACCGGCGGACGATGCGCGCCTGCGGCACCTGGAACGAGACGCTGAAAGCTCTCGCATTCCTGTTCGGCAGCTTCGACGGCCCGGCCGAGGAGCTGCCCGAGGCCGGGGAGATCCAGAAGGCGCGCCTGAACTTCGCGACCGTCGCCGAGACGGTGGCGAGACTCGGCCGCCGCGAGCGCGGCGAGGAGAAGATCGCTTCCGGCGAGCTCGATCAGGCGCTGCAGCGCTTCGACCTCGCCTGCGAGAGCCTCGGGAAGATTCTCGACGGCATGGCCGAAGAGTCGGCGGAAGAGATGGCCGAGCAGGCCGAGCGCTGCGGCGCCCAGGTGCCGGCCGAAAGCTTCCAGCGCGCCCAGAGCTATCTCGAGATCGTGCGCTCGGCCCTCCAGATGGCGCAGGAGATCGGGCAGCGGGTCGACGGCCTCCACGACAAGGAGCGCGATTGCCTGCAGAAGCAGTTCGAGGCCTACAAGGCCTGCGTCGAGACCGCCCGCTGCCAGGGCACGCCGGAGTCGGCCTGCGCGGCCGTCAAGCCTCCCGGCGACTGGCCGGCGATCCCTCCGGAGCAGGTGCCGGCACCCGCTCCGGCGCTCGACCCGAAGCCGCCGGGTTCTTCCTACTGAAAATAGCCGTTGACGTCGAGGATCAGGTGGACGGCGCCGGCGCCGAGGTCGGCATGGACGTTCAGGGTGGCGCTGCCGTCGGCGGCGACCGCGAGGACTGCGTTGTTGGCGCGCGTCTGGCCGGCGCGGAAATTGATGGCGCTGGTCGGCGTCATGGCCACGTCGCCGGGGAAGGCGCGGAGATCGCCGCCCTGTTGCGAGCCGGTGATCGTCAGGTTCATCGACACCGCCTGCGCCGTGGCCGGGATGCCGCAGCGGCCGGCGAGGGCGATCGCGCGCGTCGCGTTGGCGGCGAGCGCCGGACCGCCGTAGGCGCCGGCAGCGTTGCGGGTATCGAGGACGCGGCAGGGCATCAGAGGGTAGAAGCCCGCGCCGAGCGCCGCGGCGGGGAGCGACAGCACGGCGAGGGTCGCCGAGCGGGCCGGCAGGGTGAGCGTCAGGGCACCGCCCGCGGGAGTGGCGGTCCCCGCGGCGCCCAGTCGGTGGGTGGGATCGAAACGGTAGAGGGCCGCGGATCGGTCCAGGCTCCCGCCTGCCACCTGGACGGTCGTCTGGCGGGAGGCGGTGTCCTTGTTGAAGAGGAGGACGAAGAGGCTCGACCCCGCTCCGCGGACGGCGTAGGCGCCGACGCCGTCGACGTCCGAGGAGAGCGCCCGCACGCTGTCGCCGGCCACCTTGCCACCCTGGCCGTCGTAGTTCAGGTAGAGGAGGAAGCCGTCCTCGACCCGGCTGTTGTCGGCGGGCGCCACCCAGCGGGCGGCGACGTCCACCCCCTCGCGCCCGAAGATGGCCAGCGCCTCGGCCTGGGCGAGAGCGCTCGAGGGTCCGTCGTCGTTCCCCCAGTTGTACTCGTTGATCGCGATGCCGACGCCGGGCAGGCGGCCGGCGATCCAATCCCTCATCCGCGGGATCAGCCGCACCGGCTGGCCGATCCAGGACTCGTCGACGTAGTTGGGATCGTAGAGGCCCTTGAGCGAGCGCAGGCGCAGCGCCGAGGTGGCGGCGGACTCGTCGTCCGAGAGGGTCACGCCGCCGGCCTGCGGGTAGTAGTGGACGTCGAGGTAGTCGACGAGCCGGACGCCGTGCGCCGCCTGATAGGCGGCGACCTGCTGCAGGTACCAGTCGAGGAAGGCCAGGTTGCCGTGGGCCTGCGCGTCCGGCCCCGGCGCGCAGCCGTCCGCCGCCGAGTAGAAGTAGGCGCACCAGCCCCAGTCGCTGGGGCCGAAGATCTTGGCCGCCGGATCCTGCGCCTTGACTGCCGACGCATAGTCGCGCGTCCGCTGCCACAGCTCGTCGTAGGTGGTGGCGGCCGGATGGACGTCGCGGTGCGTGCTGTTCCACAGCGCCGGCTCGTTGTCGAGGGCGAAGAAGCGGACGCCGCCCTGGCCGGCGCCGCCGGTGCGGGTGGCGATGTGCGCCGTCCAACCGGTGACGAAGGCGGGACCGACCTCGCGCGAGGTGTCGTGCGGGTCGTTGCCGGCGATCGGCGTGCCGTTCGATCGGTTGCCGTTGCCGGCGTCGGCGTTGCACCAGGAGGCGTTGCCCGTCACCGTGCACTCGGTCTCCTGCTGCGGGCCGTACTTGGCGACCGAGAAGCCCCAGCGGCGGACGCGGTCGATGGGAGTCCAGCCGATGAGCGGCAGGGTGATCAGCGGCTCGCCGGCGGCGGCGCGGGTGGCGTCGATGAAGAGGTCCGCCGCCGAGCCGTCGGGGAGGGCGCCGGGGTTCGCATTGTCCTCCTCGAGGTTGTAGAAGAACCAGTCGCTCGCCCGGTTCGCGATGTCGTCCTGCCAGGAGTAGCGGGTGGTGGCATTGCCTCCCCACCGCCGCACCGGCCAGTGGATGCGCGCCGCCTGCGCGTCGCTGCCGAAGTTGACGCCGTAGATGAGCGGGCTCACCGGGTGGCGGTCGGCGCCAGGATTCACGGTGACAGTGACAGCCTGGGCGGCGAGCGGACTAGGCGCCAGCGGCAGGACCGTCAGCAGCGCCGGCAGGAAGAGCCGGCGAGCGCGGCGCGCAGAAAAAGAGGTCGGCATAGGAGCCCGGTCGAAGTGGACTCGACTATAGCAAAGCTTCGATGAAGAGCCGTGCGGAGGGGTCGGCCGGCACGCATCTTGCGGTATCGTCCTGTGCGGAGGACGAATCATGGCGCGCTCGATCTGGAAGGGGAGCATCGGTTTCGGTCTCGTGAACATCCCGGTGGGGCTCTATCCGGCGGAGAAGCGCAAAGAGCTCCAGTTCCACCTCCTCGACAAGCGGGACCAGTCGCCCATCCGCTACCAGCGGGTCAACGAGAAGACCGGCAAAGAGGTCCCCTGGGGGCAGATCGAGCGCGGCTACGAGTACGAGGACGGCCACTACGTCGTGCTCTCCGACGAGGATCTCAAGGGTGCCAACCCGGAGGCCACCCAGACCGTCGACATCACCGACTTCGTGGACGGCGCGGAGATCAGCCCCGTCTACTTCGACAAGCCCTACTACTTGGCGCCCCAGAAGAAGGGGGCGAAGAGCTACGCGCTGCTGCGCGAGGCCCTCCGCCATACCGGCAAGGTAGGGATCGCCAAGGTGGTCATCCGCACCAAGCAGTACCTGGCCGCCGTCCTGCCGCAGGACGACCTCCTGGTCCTGAACCTCCTCCGCTTCCCGCACGAGCTGCGCGACGCCGGCGAGATGGAGGTGCCGCACGGGAAAGAAGGGATCACCGACAAAGAGCTGCAGATGGCGGAGAAGCTGGTGGAGTCGATGGTCGACGAGTGGGAGCCGGAGAAGTACTCCGACACTTACGAGCACGACGTCCTGCAGATGATCGAGAAGCGGGTCAAGAAGGGCGAGACCGCGGAGGTCGCGCCGACGGCGCGCAAGGCGCCGGAAGGCAAGGTGGTCGATCTCATGCTGCTCCTCAAGCGCAGCGTCGAGCAGTCGGGCAAGGCGGCGAAGCCGGCGGTCCGCCGGCCGGCCAGGAGGTCGGCCGCCGCCGGCAGGAAGAGCGCGGCGCGGCACCGCAAGAGCGCCTGATCGATTCAGACCGAGCCTGACCGACGCTGACCAAGCCATGGCCCTCGAGGAATACCGGAGGAAGCGCGACTTCCGCCGCACCCCGGAGCCGGCCGGCAAGAAGGACAAGAAGCACGCGCAGAAGGGGCGCTCGTTCGTCATCCAGAAGCATGCAGCCACCCGTCTCCACTACGACTTCCGGCTCGAGCTCGACGGCGTCCTGAAGAGCTGGGCGGTGCCCAAGGGGCCGAGCCTCGATCCCGGCGAGAAGCGCCTGGCCGTGCACGTCGAGGACCATCCGATCGACTACGGCGACTTCGAGGGCGCCATCCCCAAGGGCCAGTACGGCGGCGGCACCGTGCTGCTCTGGGACGCCGGCACCTGGGAGCCTTTGGAGGACGCGGCGAAGGGCTACGCCAAGGGCCACCTCAAGTTCCTTCTCCACGGCAAGAAGCTGGCGGGAGGCTGGAACCTGGTG
>DATNKQ010000487.1:0-9484 GCA_035603315.1 Thermoanaerobaculia bacterium | reverse complement strand
GGGGATGCTGGGCCGCTCGCGGTGCATGCGCGAGCTCTTCCGCCGCATCGAGCGGCTGAGCCGCGGCGAGGCGCCGGTGCTGGTCGAGGGCGAAACCGGGGTCGGCAAGCGGCTCTCGGCGCGCACGCTGCACGAGCTGGGAGACGGCAACCGGGGACCTTTCGTCCTTTTGGATGCCGGCCGCATCGAGGAGCGGCGGGCCGCGGGCGGCCTGCGATCCCTCTTGAGCCAGACCAGCGGCACCCTCTTCCTGGCCGAGGTCGGCGAGCTGTCGGGCGAGACCCAGCAGGAGCTCTCCCACCTCCTGCGGGTGCGCCGCCAGCGGTCGCTGGTGGGCCTGGACAGCGGTCGTCCCGGCAGCCGGATCGTCTGCTCCACCACCCGCGACCTGCGCGGCGAGGTCGAGCGCGGCCTCTTCCGCGAGGAGCTCTATGCGAGCCTCCGCGCTGCCGTCGTCAGCGTCCCCAGCCTGCGCGAGCGGCGGGACGACCTCCCCCTCCTCATCGCCTATTTCCTCACCCTCTTCGGGGACAAGTACGGCAAGCGGATCGCCGGCGTCGCCCCGGCGGCGATGGCGCTGCTCGTCTCGCACCGCTGGGAGGGCAACGTGCGGGAGCTCAAGAACGAGGTCGAGCGCGCGGTCGTCCTGACGCCCGCCGGCGAGGAGATCGAGCCCAAGGCGCTCTCTCCCGACCTCGCGCCGCCCGCCGTCCACCGGGCGCCGGACGCCCCCGGCCTGAAGCAGAGATCGCGAGAGATGGAGAAGCGGATGGTCGCCCAGGCTCTCGCCGGCAACGGTTGGAACGTGGCGGCGACCGCCCGCGACCTGGGGATCAGCCGCGTCGGCCTGAGCAAGAAGCTCAAGGTCCTCGACATGAAGCGCCCCGCCCGCAACCAGCGAGCACCGCATAATTAGTGTATGCTTACAATCTGATCTCGGAGAAGCCGAGATTTTCAAGGAGAGCCGGATGATCGCCAAACCGTGCCGTCGTTTCGTCGCCTGCCTGGGCCTCGCCGCCTGCCTCTCGCTGCTGCCCGTGCAGGGCGCGCAGGCGCAGGCCTTTCATCCCGTGCGCGCCAAGAGCTCGCACGCGGCGCCCCACCTCGGCCTGCTCGCCACCCTCTGGCACCTCTTCCTGCAGGCGACCACTGACATCGCGCCCCCGCCGCCATCGCATGAAGACATCGGCGCCTCGGTCGATCCCTGGGGTTAGGCCGGTAGTTGCGCTTCTACTTTGCGTCGCTCCAGAACGGTGGTAACGTAACGACGATCTCGAGTACGGTAAAGAGGCCTCGAATGCGACAGCAAAGGCCGGCCGAGCTCCACGAGCCCCAACGGGCTCGCGCTCTGGTACGGCCGTTGCTCTTGGACTTGCTGGTAACCCTGCCGGCGCCCCGACCTGAAGGGCGCCCGCGGTCCGGATACGGAGGGTCAGGTCATGCTTGAAAGTCATCCCACCCGCGAGGACCTGGAAGGATTCATGCTGGGAGAGCTGGGCGCCGAGGAGTCCCGCCGGGTGCTGCGGCACTTGGTCTCCGACTGCGCGCACTGCAAGACCGCCACCTCGACGCTGTGGCAGGCGGGCGAAGGCCTGCCCGCCGAGGCCGAGGACGGCGTCTCCGTCTCGCCGGCAGTGGCGGCTCTTGGCGCGCAGGTCGGGCGGGCTGGCAACGATGCCGAGAGCGGCTACGATAGCGCTCTGGACCGCGTCTTCGATCACGTGCGCCAGGTCAACGCCGGTCTCCAGTGCGAGCGGGCGGAGGCGCAGCGGCTGCTCGCCGAGCTCACCCGCCACCCCTTGGAGCGGCAGCGCATCCTCATCCAGAACAGCGCCCGCTACCAGAGCTGGGGCCTCTGCGAGCTGGTCCTCTCCCTGCCGCAGGAAGCCCTCTCCGACCCGCGGGAGTGGATCGACGCCGCCGAGCTGTCGATCGCCGTCGCCGAGAGCCTGAATCCCGCCGCCTACGGCTTCGAGCTGGTCGAGGACCTGCGGGCGCGGGCCTGGGCCCACCTCGCCAACGCCCGCCGCAGCCTTTCCGACGCGCGCGGCGCCGAGCAGGCCTTCCACGTCGCCGAGTCCCACCTGGCGCGGGGCACGGGCGACCGCCTGGAGCGGGCCCGTCTGCTCGAGCAGAAAGCCTCCCTGCGCAATCTCCAGGGGCGCCAGGGGGAGGCGATCCGCCTGCTCAACCGGGCCATCGCCATCTACCAGAAGATGGAGCAGCCCCACCTCCTCGGGCGCGCCCTGCTCAACAAGGGGCACGTCACGGCCTACACCGAGGACAAGGAGATGGCCATCGCCCTCCTGGGACAGGGGCTGGAGCTGGTCGACGCCGACCGCGAGCCGCGGCTGGTGGCGATGGGGTACCACAACCTTGCCTACGTGCTCAACGAGATGGGGCAGAACCGCGAAGCGCTGCCGCTCCTGGCGCGCGCCCGGCTGCTCTACCTGGAGAGCGGCGACCGCCTCTGCCTCACCCGTCTGCAATATCTGGAGGCGAGGATCGCGTTGGGCCTCGGCCGGGTGGAGCAGGCCGAAGGACTCCTCCGCGAGGTGCGCAAGTCGTTCGTCGAGAAGGGCATGGCTCACGACGCGGCGCTCGCCTCGCTCGACCTGGCGCAGCTCTACGCCCAGCAGGGCCGGCTCGCCGAGGTGCAGTCGCTGGGCAAGGAGATGCTCCCCATCTTCCAGTCCCGCGAGCTGCATCGGGAGGCGCTGGCGGCGCTGATCGTCTTCCAGCAGGCGGCGGAGGCGGAGACCGCCACGGCGGCGCTGATCCAGAAGATCGCCGGCCGGCTGCACAACGTCCGCCGCGACTCCGCCGGCGCGGCGTTCTGAGAAGAAGCCAAGCTGGCCAGCTCCCCGGGGCGCCCGAATGGGCGCCCTTTTTCATTACCGGCAGAACCCGGCGTCAGGGCTTGAGAGCGCGGTCCTTGAAGAACTCCACGATCTTTGCCGAGGCCCAGGGCGGATACACGTGGCCACCGCTGTGGATAACGGTGACGACCGGCGCGCCCTTGGACGACGGGTAGGACGTGCAGTCGGCGCCGCAGGCCTCTCCCTTCCCGGAGCTGCCGTCGAGCAGTCGAGCGGTTTCGATGGTCTGCAGCTGATCCTCGAACGCCACGACCTTGTCCGCCTGGCCGCCGATGTGCAGGAGCGGCTTCGGCACGGTGAGGCGGAAAGGTGGCTTCGCGAGGCTGCCGGCGCAGGAGGCAAACGCCGCGAAGACGCTCCCGCGGGTCCCCCACAGGATGTAGCTGAAGGAGCCGCCGTTCGAGAACCCCGTGGAGTAGACGCGGTGGTCGTCGACGGGAAACCTCTCGCGCAGCGAGGCCAGCGCGGCGTCGAAGAACTTGAGATCGCGGTCGCCGGACTCTCCCACCTGGTGCTGCCAGCCGGGGTAGCGCCCCTGCTGGTCGTTCGGGGAGACCGTCGGCAACCCCTGCATGTAGACGACGAGGGCCTCGGGCCAGGCGGTCTGGATGGCCATGGCGCCCGCGGCGGTGCGCATGGTGCCGCCGTGACCGTGGAAGGCGAAGACGAGCGGCGCCTTGGCGGCGGCGGCCGTCGCCGACGGGGGAAAGACGAGTGCCTCGCGAGGGACGCCGTCGACCGTCCACTGCATCGTCAGCGGCTCCGCCAGAGCGGAGAGGGAGCAGGCGACGCCGGCGGCGGCAAAGGCGAGGAGAAGCCGCTTTTTCGCGTTCACTGGGCGAGCTCGTGCGCCTTGAAGAACTCCACCGTCTTGGCGGCGGCGAAGGGCGGATAGACGTGCCCGCCGCCGTGCACCAGGGTGACGACGGGTGCGCCCTTGGTCGAGGGATAGCGCGTGCAGCCGGCGCCGCAGGCCTCTCCCGCCGCCGTGCAGCCGTTCACCTGGCGGACCGTCGCCACCGTCTGCAGGACGGCAGCGAGCTTGACGAGCTTGTCCTCCTCGCCGGCGATCTGCAAGAGCGGCCGAGGTTCGGTCAGGCGGGCCGGCGGCTCCGGCGCGAGGCCGGCGACCGGCGCGAACGCCGCGAAGGTGTTCGCCCGCGTCGCCCACAGGAGGTAGCTGAAGAAGGCGCCGTTCGAGAAGCCCGTCGCGTAGATGCGGCGGTCGTCGATGGGGAACGCGGCGCGCATCGACGCCAGCACGGCGTCGACGAGCTTGAGGTCGCGGTCGCCGAGCTCCCCCGGCGCGTGCTGCCAGCCGGGCCGGCGGCCTTCCGGATCGACCTTGCTGACCGTGGGCAGCCCCTGCAGGTAGACGACGACGGCCTCCGGCCAGGCCCGCTGGAGCCCCATGGTCACCGCCGCGGACCGCATGGTGCCCCCATGCCCGTGGAAGGCGAAGACGAGCGGCATTTTCGCGCGGATGCCGCCGCCTCCCAGGGAGGGAGCGAAGACCAGCCCCTCGCGCTCGACGCCGTCCACCGTCCAGCTCATCGGCTGGGGCGCCGCGGCGGCGGACAGGGACCAGGAGAGGCCGACGGCCGCGAAGGTGAGGAGAATCCGTCTCTGGACGTTCATGGCGAGAGAGTCTAGGGTGAGGCCGAGGCCCTAGGCAAGGGTGTACGGCCAACCCGGATCCCGAGGCGACGATATGATCAGGATCCATGGCAACTGAGCGGAGCAGGTCGAACGCCTTGCCGATGCTCTTCGCACTGCTCCTGGTCACCGCGATCGGTCTTGTTGTCATTCGACAAAGCGAGGCCGCAGGCATCCATGCAGATCGCATCCTCGTCGAGAAGAAAGCGCACCGCCTCACCCTCCTCAAAGCCGGCCAGAGCATCCGGACTTACCGAGTCGCGCTCGGAGGCCGGCCGGTGGGCGACAAGGAATGCCAGGGAGACCATCGGACGCCCGAGGGATTATTCACGATCGACAACCGCCTCCCCCAGAGCCGTTTCCACCGCGCCCTTCACGTCTCCTATCCAGACGCGACCCACCGCAAGAAGTCTCGCCAGCGCGGCTGCGACCCGGGCGGAGACATCATGATCCACGGCCTGAAGAACGGCATGGGCTGGCTCGGCCCTCTGCACCGGATGGTCAATTGGACCGACGGCTGCATAGCCGTGACGGATGGCGAGATCGAGGAGATCTACGACGCCGTCCCTCTCGGGACGCCCGTCGAGATCCGGCCGTAAGCAGCTCGAAGGCGCCGGCACGGCATGGGTGGCGGCGCAAGGCGATCGGTGGCACCGTCTAGCGTATGCTAGACGGTGCCCCCATATCGTAGACGGCGCCGCCGTATCCTTAACCGCGGCTTTTTTCGAGTCCTCGAAACCATGAGGCACACTCTTGGGCCCGAATACGCTCGCACGATGTCGTGACGTGAGGCCGCGAAACATGGCTCCGACCACGGGAGCCGCGAGGAGTTACTTCGATGAGATGGATTGGAGGGCTGTACCAGGTCGCGGGGATCTTCTTCTTGGTGGTGGGAGCCCACGAAAATCACTTCCCGGCCGTGGTGGCCGGGTTGGTGTTTGTAGGGCTGGCGGCAATCTGTTGGAGGCCGTCATCGATCCCGCCAGCCTGAGGGGTGTTGCGGGCGCCGCCGGCGCGCACGAGCTCTGCTTCATTGCCAACTCGTGCGGCTTCCCGATCCGTAGATGAAGACAAAAGATCTCGGTCTCCTTGGTCGCGAGAACCGTAGCGCCTGAGGTCCCAACTTTTGTCGAGACAGAAAGGTTGGTAGCCGGACAAAAGCGAGTTGAATGAGGGGACGGCTATTAATAAGCACGGCGGAGGTGGTAACGATGGCAACCAAACGTTTCCTATTGCGCGATCCTTCTCTGTCTATCCCAGAGCGAATCCCATTGCCACCGAATCGGTGTGTCGAACTCAAGCCTGGCGTTTCGGTGGAGAGGTTCTTTGTTCAATTGGCTACGATCGCTGGAGAAGTGGATGCCTGGAAGGTCGCGAGCTGGTGGAGTCGCGGAGATACGGACCATGTGACTCTGGACCTGGATTATCTGGGCGAGACAAGCAGCTCAAAACAGGGCCTAAAATTGGTTGTATCCCTCATCTCAGATGAGAGCGGCACAAAGCTGACGCTACTATTTAAGGATCGGTCGCCGGAAACTCCGGATTGGACCTATCAATCTTACTTGACTGCTGTCTCATATTTCAGTCCTCTTTTACGAGTGTATAATCGCCGACATCAAGCTCGAAGGCGTCTAAGAATTCCCTCCCCCTTCGAACTTGAACCTTGGCTTCTAATTGATGAGGCAGTAGCCTTTGACTGGTTTCGAGAGGAGGCACGAATTAAGCCTTCAAATGCTTGGAATCGACTATACTGGTTTATTCATGCGGAATCTAAAGCGCGGAAACCGATTGATTCCTGGGACTTCGCCCGTCTTCTTGAGATAAATGGCATTCCTGAAGACGACGCTAACTGCTATGCAGAGATATTTGAACACGGTGTCCAGCTCTTGCGCTGGAAGGACGTTAAGTGGGACGTGGGACCTCCGCGAGAAGTATTTGATAAGTGGGCGGAACGGTACAACAATCAGCAGTGGGTTGAGTAGGTTGAGCGGAACACAGCCCAATTGCATCAAGGGGACTAAACGGACGGCCTCCCCGCCTGAGGCGACAAGGATGCGACTTAAAGGTGCTTTCCCCTACGAACACGGCAACGCCCCGGTATCCTGAACCGGCGGTGCCGCGTGAAGATCCAGGTTCATGTACATCTTGCTGTGACCGGTGACGGTATCCGTTACCGTCGTCGTCAGGCCGACGTTGGTTCCGGCTGCGTAGAAGACCCAGAAGTGGTTGTTCAACGCGCACGCGTTGATCACTTTGACCAGCATCTCCGGGTTGTCGGCTCCGAAGAACCAGAAGAGGCCGCCCTGGGTGACTCCCAGGCTCGAGAGCGGAATGGCCTGGCCCATGCCGGACTGGCCCCCTGCTTGCGTGGTGTTGAAGTGTACCTGGATCTTGAAGCGGTTGTTGATGCAGAGCGTCGTGGCGTCGGGGGTGCAGGGCGCGGGGGGCGTGTTGCCTTTGAAGATGGTGTCGAGGCCGCTCACGGTCTGCGTGTCGGTGAACATTCCCGGTTGGGTGGGCGCGAAGACGAAGTCCTCGATGAGCTCCTGCCCGGAGGCGAGGGTGACGGGGAAGCTGACCGCCGGCCCCGTGCAGTCCGCGCCGCTGTTGATCGGTCCGCTGTGCCGGCGGAAGTTGGTCGCCGAGAAGGGCGCCGAGAGCGCGTGGTCGAGGGTCAACGTGCCGGATCCCGTGCAGTTGGGGGGGAAGCAGGTGAACAGGCACAAGATGGTGGAGGTGTGGCCGACCGCGGTCACGGGGAATGTGAAGGTCTGGGCGGTCTTCGGCGCGACGGTGGCCTGCGCAGTCTCTCCGGCGGTGGCGCCGGGCGCGACGCTCTCGTCAGCGGCCGCGCTGCCGTCCCCCAGGGCGCACGAGAAGGCCGCTCCGTCCTGGATGGGCGGCGCCGGCGTCAGGTCGTTGTTGGTGTAGACCCGCGACAGGCCGGTCATGGTGTCGGTGACCGTCGTCGTCAGGCCGACGTTGGTGCCCGCGGAGTAGAAGACCCAGTGCTTGTTGTTGAGGGCGCAGGCGTTGATCACCTTGATGAGCATCTCCGGGTTGTTGGCGTCGAAGAACCAGAAGATGCCCCCGTGATCGACCCCCAGGCTCGAGAGCTGAATGGCGTTGCCCAGGCCGGAACGCCCGCCGGCCTGGACCGTGTGGAAGCTGACCTTGACCTTGAACCGCCGATCGCTCGGCTGATCGTCGATGCAGAGCGTGTTGGCGTCGGGAACGCAGGGCGCGGTCGCGCTGGCGAGCGTGTTCGCCGCGGCGAGGGCGTCGACTCTTCCGGCGCCGAAGGTGTCGTCCGGGCCGGCGGCGCCCAAGTCGACGGCGGAGCCCACCAGGGCCTGCCGCAGCGTGTTGCGGGCGTTCGCCGCGTCGGCCCCGCCGCCGGCCTTCAGGTCGGGACGGATCTGCAGCATCAGGGCGAGGATGGCGGCGACGTGGGGCGAGGCCGCGGAGGTGCCGAAGAAGGGGTTCTCGAAGCCGCCCGCGCCGGTGACGCTGACGCCGTCGATGCCCGTGATGTCGGGTTTCAGGCGGCCGTCGGCGGTGGGGCCGCGGCTGCTGAAGGGCTCGATGTGGACGTGGCCGGCGTCGGCGGCGTTGATAGCGCCGACGGAGAGGACGTTGCCGCCGGCGTCCGCCTGGTTGGGGACGCTGCCGGCCAGGGTGTTGAAGTTGTGGGCCGTGCCGTTCGGCGCGGGCGCGCAGTCGCCTCCTCCGTGACCGCAGACGACGAACATGTTGAGCTTCCTGGCGGCGCCGCTGAACTTCCCGATGGCGATGAAGACGGCGCGCGGGCTGCCGGAGGAGTTGGTGAAGGCGAGGGCTTCGGTGGGGTCCTGACTGCCGGTCTGCGGGTTCGCGCTGGCCGCCAGGAGCGTCAGGCTGTTGGCGTCGAAGAGGAAGAGGTCGTAGTCGTCCGCCGCGGTGCCGAAGGGATCGTTCCATTCCAGGTGGACGGTAACCGTCCCCCCGGGGACGAGCACCAGGCTGTCGCCGCAGATCCGGCTGGTGATGCTCGGGCAGGCGATGCCGAATCCCGCGTCGGTGGTGCCGGCGGTCGCCTGGAAGCGGTGCAGGCGGACCGTCTCGCTGCCGACGGTGAACGTGTCCCCGGAGTCGAGGAACTGCTCCTCGTAGTGGTTGCGGGCGAAGTTGGCGACGGCGGTGGCATAGGCGCGGACGCGGTGGCCGGGGTTGGCGAGCTGGGCGCTGGTGTTGGCGGAGATGGGGCTCGTGCCGTCGTAGGGACCGGTGTTCACGAAGCTGATGTCGTCGACGACGACGTCGGTGTTGGCGGCGAGGCAGGTCACCGTGGCATTGAAGTCGAGCGAGGTCGAGAAGTGCCCGAAGAAGAGCTGGGCGCCGGGGGCCAGGTCGTGCACGATCTCCAGCATCGCCGTCCCTTCGGCGCCCGAGCTGCCGGGGTTGCCGCCGGCCAGGTTGCAGGTCGCGGTGTCGACGGTGGCGAGGTCGCCGGACCCCTGCGAGCTGGCGAGGCCGCCGACGCCGTCGGAGATGACCCCCACCCGCACGCCGGTGCCGTCGACGCCGAAGGTGGAGCGCACGAGGTTCGCCTTGAGGATGGCGTCCCCCTGGCTCTGGACCGACCCCGCCTGGGGACTGCCGTAGTCCGGCGGCCGCACGAAGCGGACGGCCGGGTCGGCGGCCACCCCTTCCAGGCTCGCCGCCGGCAGCCAGGCCTGCACGAGGTTGGCCCCGGCGTCCGAGCGCTCCACGTTGCCGCCCGCCGCGCGCACGGCCGCCTCCACCTCCTCGAACCCCGCCGCCGGGCGGAGATAGACCTGGACGCGGCCGTCGGCGTCGAGGCGCAGGAGCCGGGCCGTCGCCATCGCCTGCAGGTCGGACGGCAGGGCGGAGAGATCGGCGGCGGTGAGGCGGCGCCCGGCGAGGCGGGAGGCGCGCTCGGCGGCGGC
>DATNKQ010000478.1:0-9351 GCA_035603315.1 Thermoanaerobaculia bacterium | reverse complement strand
TCGGTCAGTCAAGGGGAAGAGCCAGAAGGAGCTGGCCGCAGCGCTTGGTGTCAAGCCCGCAGTGGTCTCGGGCTTCGAGAAAGGCACGCGGCCCTTGGAGCTCTTCCGGCTGGAGGAGGCGGCCGCCGCCCTCGGCTATCCGCCGGAGGCCATCACCGTGGCCATCTTCAGCGTCGAGCTGCTCAGCGGCGAGTGGGCGGCCGGCTCGCCCATCGTGCCCACCGAGCGGCCCAGTTGTTCCACTGGTACCCGGTCACTTCGTAGTCGCGGCGCACCTTGCCGTCGAGGCCGATCGGTCTGCCGCCGATTCGGTTCTACGCTGGCGGCGCTAAGACCACCCAGAAATTCACGGTGGAGACAGATCCAAGAAAGTCAAGTAGTCCTATCGTCGGAAACCCCCAAAAGGACACTGGCCAAACCATCCGAGTTGATAGTTCTGGAAATCCCAGATCCGAAGCAGTAACCTGCAGTAACCCGCAGTAACCGAGTGGGGCCCCGGGGTCGGGCTCTGCGTTCCAATCTCCTCGGGCAGACAGCGCCCTGCGGGTGGGCCTGCGGCCCAGCCCTGACAGGGGCCGGCGGGCGCTGAAAAAACGGCAAGGTTAGTCCTTGCCCTGGATCGTTAGAGCGGCGACGGCCGAGCTGGCCAAGGCCAAGCCGGCGGCGAGCAGCATGACCCGCCGGAAGCCGTCGACGAAGGCGTCGTCGACGGCGTGCTTGGCTTCGGCACGGGCGGCGTCGGCGATCTCCCGGGGGATCTCGATGGCGGCGAGCTTCGTGCGCTGGCTTACGATCGCTTGGCGCGCGGCGGGGGCGAGGTTCAAGACCGTCAAGCGATCGCTGAGCCGGGCGTTAAAGATCCCCAGGAGGACGAGGCCGAAGAGGGCGACGGCCAGGAGGCTGGCGCAGCGCGAGACGGCGTTGTTGATGCCGGAGGCGATGCCGGCGTGCCGCGACTCGACGGCCCCCATCACCGCCGTCGTCAGCGGCGCGACGGCGATCGCCATCCCGAAGCCGAGCACGACGACGGCGGGGAAGAAGGTCGTCCAATAGCTGCCGCCGATGCCCGGCCGGGCGAGAAGGGCGAGGCCGGCGGCGGCGATCGCCGGACCGACGACGAGCGGCGGGCGGGCGCCGAGGCGCGCGGTCAGGCCGCCGGACCAGCGGGAGAGGAGGAACATGAGGAGGATCATGGGGAGGAGGGCGCCGCCGGCGGCGGTCGCCGAGTAGCCCTGCACCTGGACGAGGTTGAAGGGCAGGAAGAACAGCGTGCCGCCGAGAGCGGCGTAGAGGCCGAGAGTGAGGAGGTTGGCGCCGGCGAAGGTGCGCGAGCGGAAGAGGGCGAGCGGCATCATGGGGAACTCTGAGCGGGCCTCGACGGCGAGGAAGGCGGCGAGCGCGGCGGCGCCCACCGCCAGGGAGACCAGCACGGCGGGAGAGGTGATGCCCAGGCGCGCCGACTCGAGGAGACCGTAGGTGAGGCCGGCGAGGCCCAAGGTGGCGAGGAACGCTCCCGGCAGGTCGAGCCGGCCCGCCGCTCCCGCGTCACGGCTCTCGGGGACCTTCCAGAACGAGATGGCGAGGACGGCGGCGGCGAGCGGCAGGTTGAGGAAGAAGACCCAGCGCCAGGAGGCGTGGTCCACCAGCCAGCCGCCGAGGACCGGCCCGACGGCGGCGGTGATGGCGGTGAAGCCCGACCAGGTGCCGATGGCCTTCCCGCGCCGCTCCGCGTCGAAGGAGGCGGAGAGGATGGCGAGGCTGCCCGGGACGAGGAGCGCCGCGCCGATCCCCTGCACGGAGCGCGCGGCGATCAGCGCCGCGATCCCCGGCGCCAGGCCACAGGCCGCGGAGGCGAGGGCGAAGAGGACGACCCCGGCGGCGAACACCCGGCGGCGGCCGAAGCGGTCGCCGAGCGAGCCGCCCACCAGCAGCAGTCCGGCGAGGAAGAGGGCGTACGACTCGACGATCCACTGCACGCCGGTGACCGACGCCCCGAGGTCGCCCTGGAGGGCGGGGAGGGCGACGTTCACCGCCGTGCCGTCGACGAAGGCCATCGACGAACCGAGGACGGTGGCGGCGATCACCCACGGCGCGTCGGCAGGGGCGCAGGGCGCCGCCGCGCCAGGCGCCTGCGAGCGCAGCACCCCTTCGTCGCACGGCGGTTTGAGGACGGTCGACAGGTTGGTCTCTTTCGCCGAAAAACCTAACAGTATCCGAAGTGCGTACCGAGAAACGCCGGCGACCTTCAACCCGACGGCGTCTTCGCAATCGAGCTTCGTGCCGGATGGCACAATCGCTGCACGGGGTTCTACAATGACCTTACCGCTCCTCGACGGCGGAACAACCTCATGCTCGCTATCCTGGAACGGCTGCTCGCGACCTACGGCTATCTCGCCGTGGCGCTGGCGGCGGCAGCCGAGGGCGTGGGCATTCCGCTGCCCGGCGAGACGCTCCTCCTGCTGGGCGCCGCCTATGCCGGGGGAGCGGGCGACCTGCGGGTAAGAGGGGTCATCCTGGCCGCTGCCGTGGGAGCCATCCTGGGTGACAACGCCGGCTACTGGATCGGGCGCCGGGGAGGCCGCCCGCTCTTGACCCGCTACGGGCACCTGGTCCGCTTGAAGGAGCACCACCTGGCGCGGGCCCAGAGCTTCTTCGCCCGCCACGGCGCCAAGACGGTCTTCCTCGCTCGCTTCGTCGCCGTCCTCCGCACCCTCTCCTCGCTCCTCGCCGGAGTGAACCGCATGCCCTACCGCCGTTTCGTGGCCTGGAACGCCGCCGGCGGCACCCTCTGGGCGGTGGTCATCGGCCTCCTGGGAGCGGCGTTCGGCAGCCAATGGGACCACCTCGAACGCTGGATCGGCCGCGCCGGCCTGCTCGTCGCCGGCGTTCTCCTGCTGATCGCGCTGGGGGCCTTCGCCTGGCGCTGGGGCGTCCGCCACGAGGCGTACCTCCGCTCCCGCTGGGAGCCGCTCCGCGCGCGCTTGGCGCCGTTCCTCGGCTTCGTCGAAGCGCGCTTCTCGCCGCGCGGCTATCTCGGGCTGCAGCTCACCGTCGGCCTGGCGATCATCTTGTTCGGCGGCTGGTTCTTCGGCGGCGTCGCCAAGGACGTGCTGACCGACGCCCCGCTGGTGCGGGTGGACGAGACCGTGAGCACATTCCTGCACGCCCATACCGCGGCCCCCTTCACCGTCGCCATGCGGGCCGTCTCCGCCATCGGCAGCCCGTTCGTGGTCCTCGCCGCCGGAGTTGCCCTTGCCCTCCTCTTCGGCTGGCGGCGGCGCGGCAGCGACGTCGGCATGATCGTCCTCGCGGTCGTCGGCGGCGAGCTGCTGAACCCCCTCTTGAAGCTGATTTTCGCGCGCCAGCGGCCGACTTTCGAAGACCCGCTCGTGGCCCTCGCTTCGTACAGCTTCCCCAGCGGCCACGCCACCGGGTCGACCGTTTTCTATGGCCTCCTCGCCTACCTCGTCGCCCGCGAGGCGCGGAGCTGGGGACTGCGCGTGCTGGCGGTGGTGGCAGCCGCCGTGACCCTCCTCCTCATCGGCTTCAGCCGCGTCTACCTGGGAGTCCACTACCTGAGCGACGTGTTGGGAGGCTACGCCGCCGGCCTCGTCTGGCTGACCAGCACGGTGACCGGAGTCGAGCTCCTGCGGCGGCGGCGGGAGCTGCTCGAGCCGCCGGCCGGCCCCGCGATTCCGACGCCCCCCGTCGAGCCGACCGCCGCGGAATCGGGCTCGGCGACCAGCTCCTGACGACCGAGCGCCTGCGCTCTTTCGTACCCATCCAAGCTGAGGAGGAGAGGGCTGCTCACGGGTGGTAAACTTTTACTCTCCTGCCGGGGTGGCGGAATTGGTAGACGCGCGGGCCTTAAAAGCCTGAGTCCTCGTGACGTGCGGGTTCGAGTCCCGTCCCCGGCACACCCAGAGAAGGCCCCGAGACAGCAGGACCGGTGGTGGCTGCCGAAGCAGGGACATCAGGGACACCCATTCGGATGTCCCGCCTGCGGCCGTATTCAACACTCTTAGGAAGAGGTCAAATCCGGCGCGGCGGAGGCCGGGACCTCTCTTACGTTTCCTGAAGCTGTCCAAATGTCGGGATGGGAGCGGTGGCGACCTGCCGCGCGCCCAAGGGGGGAGTGCCGTCCATGTCCGAGGACCTCGCTGGACCTGCGTGCGAGTTCGAGACCCTGATCATCGGCGCCGGCCCGGCCGGCCTGCGGCTCGGCGACCGCCTGCAGCGCGCCGGCCGCGACTTCATCATCCTGGAGGCGGGAGAAAGCGCCGCCAGCCTCTTCGAGGGTTCCTCCGCGCCGCGGGCCGGCGAGGGCTTCGCCCCGGCGGAGGACGCCTTCGGGACCGACCTCCGCGAGCTCGCCCGCCGCTGCGACCTCAACATCCTCTACGACACCGCGGTCCTCCGCGTCTCGCGGCACCCCAAGGACGGCGACTACCGGGTGGAGGACGCCCACGGCAACCTCTACCGCGCCAAGCGGCTGGTGATGGCGCACGGCGTCACCCAGTGCGAGCTGCCGGCGCCGGCGACCGCGGCCTCGATGGCGAACTGACGGCGGGGGTACCGTCGGCGGGAGCTGCTCGTTCCTGTCTTGACAAAGCAGATCCACGAAGTCAGCATTGAGCTGGATCGCTATTCCTGAATCGCGAAGGTGATACCCCTTCCGGAGTGTCACCGGAAAGGAGGTACCTATGCAGCGATCGCTGAGGATCATCCTTACGGCTCTCGTCGCCGTTGGGATCGCGCTCCCCGCCGGTGCATCGAGCTTCGTGGCGATGAGCACGAAGGGGATGGTTGCCGCCTCGGATACGGTAGTTCGCGGCCGGGTGGTGAGCGTCGAATCGTTCTGGAACGAGCGGCACACGATCATCGTCACCGAGGCAGTGTTCGAGGTGGAAACCACTCTCGTCGGCGCCGCGCCTCGCTACCTGACCCTGCGGACGGCCGGGGGCACCGTGGACGGCTTTACCGTCGAGGCTTCCGGCTTTCCCACCTTCCGCTCCGAAGAGCACGCTCTGCTCTTCCTCGCGCGGGACGACGCGAAGCCGCTCGGGAATGTCTACACCAAGGGGCGGCCGGAGGGTTATCGCGTCACCGGCTATGAGCTCGGCCATTACCACGTCGTGAACGACCGCGAGGTAGCGATCGCGGTGCCGGCCGCCGATCCGGCCCTGCGTCTCATCGGCGCGGGGGGACGATCGGTCGAGGCCCCGCGGGTGCGGCGCCTCGCGGAATTCGAGGAGGAGATCCGCCAGCTCGGACGCGGGCTGGGTCGCGAGGTTGGAGCTCCCGGAAAGAGCCCAAGGAGATAGACCATGAACCCAACTCCACGCCGGTTCTCACTGCGCTTCTTCTTGACTCTGCTCGTCCTGTTCGCCACCTCGCTCTCCGCCTACGTGTTGCTGAGCCCGCCGCGGAGGTGGCAATACGGCGTCACCTACACGGTCGACAACCGGGGCATCGCCAGTATCGCCGACGGCGACGGCGGGGTCAGCCGCACCGTCTCCGCCATCACCTCGGCCAGCGCCTGGAACGGCGCCGGTGCCGGCACGCGGGTGAACGCCAGCGCCGGCTCGGTCGCGAGCTGGCAGCTCGGAGACGGTATTCCGATGCTCAACTTCACCGATCCCGTGAACGCCTGCACCGGCAACTGCCTGGCCGCCACCTTCACGGGGTACTACAGCTCCAGCAGCGGCTACATCACCGACGCCGACATCGTCACCAACTCCACGGGGTTCGCATGGACCTCTCAAGGCGAGGACCCGAACGGCGCCGGGTGCAGCAACGAGTACTACATCGAGAGCGTCGCGGTGCACGAGGTCGGTCACGGACTTGGGCTCGACCACAACCCGACCCAGGCGAGCGCCACCATGTACCCCTACACCAACGCCTGCGACAATAGCCACGCGACCACCGAAGCCGACGATAACGCTGGCATCCAGGCGCTCTACAACTGCACCCCCTACGGATACCTGTGTGATCCTCGGTACGTATCCGGAGTCGTGTGCTGCCCGGGGAGGACCTGCCGCTCCCCATATCCTGGCGTTCCGCAGTACTGCCTATAGGCTAGACGAACTCCCGCCCGCGCGAGAAGCGCGGGCGGGCCGCTCACGACTCTCCTCTCCGTCGCGAAACTCCCTCGTCGTTCGGCGCGTAGGGCTGGATGGACGCGCCGAGGCGCCAGACGACCAGGGGAGCCGCCGATGAATCAGCTGTGGACAGACCTCCGTTACGCGGCGCGGGTGCTCGCCCGGACTCCCGCTTTCACCGCCGTCGCTCTCCTCACCCTGGCGCTCGCCATCGGCGCCAACACCGCCATCTTCAGCGTCGCCAACGCCCTCCTGCTCAAGCCGCTGCCGTTCCCCGAGGCGGGCCGGCTGCTGCAGGTGATGCGGCAGTTCCCCGACGGCGAGGGGTCGTCGCTCTCCATCCCCAAGTTCGTCTACTGGCGCGACCACAACCGGGTGCTTGAGCACCTGGCGGCCTTCGACAGCCTGGGCTCGGGCTTCAACCTGGCGGGGGAGGGGCGGCCGGAGCGCATCGTCGGCTCGCGGGTGAGCCGCGACTTCCTTGCCGTCTTCGGCGCCCGGCCGGCGCTCGGCCGCGACTTCCTGCCCGAGGAGGACCGTCCCGGCGCCCGCCGCGTCGTCCTCCTCTCGGACGGCCTCTGGCGCCGCCGCTTCGGCGGCGAGCGCGCGATCCTCGGCCGCGAGATGCAGCTGAACGGCGTCGGCTACACCGTCATCGGAGTTCTCCCGCCGTCCTTCCAATATCCGCTGCGGGCGGAGCTGTGGACGCCGCTCGACGTCGACCCGGCGAGCCGCGAGAAGGCGAACTACCTCGAGGTGGTGGGGCGGCTGCGGCCGGGGGTCACCCCCGCGCAGGCGCAGGCGGGGATGAAGGTCCTCTTCCGCCAGTTCGCCGCCGCCTTCCCCGACCAGGTGAGCCCGCAGGAGTCGACCCACCTGCTGCCGCTCCGCGAGCGCCTCTACGGGCGGCTGCGCCCGGCGCTCCTCGTCCTCCTCTCGGCGGTCGGCTGCGTCCTCCTCATCGCCTGCGTCAACATCGCCAACCTGCAGCTCGCGCGCGCCACCGCGCGGCGGCGGGAGATCGCCATCCGCAGCGTCGTCGGCGCCAGCTCGGGGACGATCCTGCGCCAGCTGCTGACCGAGAGCCTCCTCCTGGCGCTGGCCGGCGGCGCGGCCGGGCTCCTCGTCGGCTACTGGAGCCTGAAGCCGCTCCTCGCCCTGCGCCCGGAGGCCCTCGACCGCCTGGCGCCGATGGCGCCGGTGACGATCGACGGCAACGTCCTCGCCTTCACCTTGGGCATCTCGCTCCTGGCGGGGCTGCTCTTCGGCCTCGCCCCCGCGCTGCAGGCCGTGCGCGCCGATCCCGCGGAGCCGCTGAAGGAGGGCTCGAACCGCTCGACGGGCGGCAAGGGCGGGCTGTGGACGCGGCGCCTGCTGGTGGTCAGCGAGGTGGCGCTCGCCCTCGTCCTCTTGACCGGCGCCGCCCTCCTGGGCAAGAGCTTCGCCGGCCTCGTGGGCACCGCGCCGGGGTTCGCCCCCGACCACGTGTTGACGATGAAGCTGTCGCTGCCGGAGAACCGCTACGGCGACCCCGCGGCCCTCGAGCGCTTCGGTCGCCTGGCGGTCGAGCGGATCGCCGCCCTGCCGGGGGTCCAGGAGGCCGCCGCCGTCACCTCGCTGCCGATGGAGGACGGGCCGGACCTCACCTTCACCGTCGAGGGCCAGTACAAGGGAGGGGCGAAGACGGGCATGGCGGCGATGGGCGAGGCGGGGGTGGGCGACGCGCAGTACCGGGCCATGAGCCCGCGGTTCTTCGCCGCCCTGCGCATCCCGATCGTCCGCGGCCGCGGCTTCACCGACGGCGACGCCGGCGGCCGCGAGCTGGTGGCGATCGTCAACGAGACCTTGGCCAAGCGCCACTGGCCGAAGGAGGACGCCCTCGGCAAGCGCATCACCGTCGGTCCGCCGGCCGTCCCCGATCTCGCCGACCCCGGGCCGCGCACCATCGTCGGCATCGTCAAGGACGTCCGCGAGGCCGGGCTCGAGGAGGCGGCGCCGGAGATCCTCTACGTGCCGGTCGGCCAGGTGCCGCTGCCGGTCGCCAAGATCTTCGTCCGCCTGCTGCCGCTCAACCTGGTGGTGCGCACGGCGGTGGAGCCGGCGAGCCTGACCACCGGCGTCGAGAAGGCGATCGCGTCGATCGACCCCGCGCAGCCGGTCAACAACGTGCTGACGATGGAGGAGGTGGTGTCGCGGTCGCTCGGCCTGCAGCGCTTCGAGACGCTCCTGCTGGGAGTCCTCGCCCTCGTCGCCCTGGTCCTCGCCGCGGTCGGCATCTACGGCGTGCTTTCCTACCTCGTCAACCAGCGGACGCGCGAGATCGGCGTCCGCATGGCGCTCGGCGCCACCTCGCCGCACGTCCTCGGTCTCGTCATCCGCCAGGGGATCGCCGCCGTCCTCGTGGGCGTCGCCGTCGGCCTCGCCGGCGCCTTCGCCCTCACCCGCCTGCTCGCCAGCCTCCTCGTGGGAGTGAGCGCCCGCGACCCCCTCACCTTCCTCCTCGCGCCGGCCCTCCTCACCGCCGTGGCGCTGGCCGCCAGCTCGCTCCCGGCGCGCCGGGCGAGCCGGCTGGACCCGTTGGTGGCGTTGCGGCAGGAGTGAGGGCCCTGCCGCCGACAGCCGCCGGGGTGGCTGGCGTCATGGTGCGGATGAACATCATGCCGTCGAGGACCGCCGTCCAGTCGGCCTGCAGGTAGGCGTAGCCGAGCGGGCGGGCGAGGAGGGGAGCGGCGAGCCAGCCGAAACCGGCTGCCGGTTTGCGGAAGTCGACGATCGACAGCTCGGCGCCGGCCCGGCTCCACAGGTCCTCGAGGCTGCCGGGGGCGGGGGAGTGCAGCCGGCGTGGGGTCTCCCAGTGCTTGCCCCACTCGCCGCCGGCGGCGGTGAAGCCGAGGGCATAGACCGCCTCCCTGCCGAGAGCCTTCCTGACCTCGTCTCCCATCGCCGCGCCGCCGGGGTAGGCGGGGGCGGCCGGGGAGGCCGGCTTGGCGATGCGCAGAGGGTTGGCGAGGATGTGGCGGGTGGCCGCCCAAACGACGATCTTGCGGCCGGGGTAGCGCACCCGCGCCAGCCAGAGGAGATTGTCGGCCATCTGGAGGTCGCGCAGGCGGTTGGCCCGGTCGGCATCGCCGGCCGCTGCCCAATCGATCTCGGCCTCGGCCTTCAGACTGCGGATCGTCTGGCGCCAGAAGGCGGCGTCCGGGCTGGGGCCGCCGCTCTTCCCCGCGATCGCGGCGATCTCGGCGTCGAG
>DATNKQ010000451.1:0-9932 GCA_035603315.1 Thermoanaerobaculia bacterium | reverse complement strand
TGAAGTACTTGTGGGCCGGCGAGACGGTCTCGCCGGGAGCGCCCGGCGGCGCCGGCACGGGGTTCTTCGGCAGCCCCGAGGCGACCGCCAGGGGCGGCGCCAGGAGCAGGAGGAGGATTGTCGTCCGGCAGCGGTCGCGGGCGCTCATTTTTTTACCGTCGCCGGCCCCGCCACGCGGTCGATCAGGCGGGCGATCTCGGCCGGCGGCGCCAAGCCGTTCATGCGCTGCCAGACGCCCGTCGCGTCGTTGCCGACGAGGATCAACGGGGAGTGGTCGTTGTAGCTCGGGGTGTAGGCCTGGAGCGTGCGGAGCAGGCGGTCGACGTCGGCCTTGGGCCCGGTCACCAGGGTCCAGCCAGGCCCGCGGCCGAACTTCTCCGCCCAGGCCTTCAGGCGCTCCGGGGTGTCGGTCGTGGGGTCGACGCTCACCGAGATGAGGCGAGCTGGGGCGGCGCCGCCGCCGGCGGCCGCCCGCGCCGTGAGGAGCTTCTGCAGCCGGGCGAAGTTGACGCCCATCGGCGGGCAGACGGTGGTGCAGGTGGTGAAGATGAAGTTGACGGCCACCACCTGGCCCCGCACCAGGTCGCTGTAGAACCGCACCGGACGGCCGTCCTGGTCGAGCACGCTGACGTCGGGAATGGCGATCCGCCCTTCCGGCTGCGGCACCGCCGCGTTGGCCGGCATCGGCATGTCGTGGTGGTGGTGCTCCATCTGCGCGCGGAGGGACGGCCCGGAAAAGAGCCATAGGATGGCCAGCGCGGTCATCACCGCCGGAAGGACGCGGGGCGTAGGCACGATCTGCGGGGGCACTGGGCTCTCCAACAGCTCTCTCTTGAACGGGCCTGCCATTCCTACCACAAGCCGCGCGGCGGGGCCAGCCGAACGGCTGCCCGGGGCTCCGGATCTCGATCCCGAAGTCGGGTAATCTTTCCGCCGGTCCGGGACCGACGAGGAGGCGAAGCCATGGTGATCGACTTCCACAACCACTACTACCCGCCGGCGTATCTCGACGCCTGCGCTCGGGAGCGAGCGCCGTGCGGGTGACGATGGACGGCGAGGGCAATCCGCGGCTGCATTATCCCGGCGACTACAACGTCGCAGTCCGCGGCCACCGGGACATCGACTACCGCTCCGGGGTCCTCGCCGAGGCGGGGGTGGACACCCAGGTGCTCTCCCTGACCACCCCGGGCACCCATGTGGAGGCGCCGGCGACGGCGGCGCGGCTGGCGAGCCTGGTGAACGACGCCCTGGCGGCAGTGGTGCGCGACCACCAGGGCCGCTTCGCGGCCCTCGCCACCCTGCCGCTCAACGATCCTGCCGCGGCCGTCCGCGAGCTCGAGCGCGCGCACCGGCAGCTCGGGCTTCCCGGGGCCATGCTCTTCAGCAACGTCAACGGCGCGGCGCTCGCCGATCCGCGGTTCTGGCCGCTCTACGAGCTGGCGAACGACCGCGAGCTGGTGCTCCACATCCATCCCACGAGCCCGGTGGGCGTCGAGGCGATGACCGATTACTGGCTGATGCCGCTCGTCGGCTTCCTCCTGGACACCACGCTCGCCGCCGCCAAGCTCGTCTTCGCCGGCGTCCCCGATAGGTACCCCCGCATCCGCTGGGTGCTGAGCCACCTGGGAGGCGCGATTCCCTACCTCGCCGAGCGGCTCGACCGCGGCTTCCACGCTTTCCGCGACTGCCGCGCCCACATCCCGCGCCCGCCCAGCGACTACCTGCGGCGGTTCTACTACGACACGGTGAACTTCGATCCCCAAGCCCTGCAGCTCGCCATCGCCTTCGCCGGCGCCGATCACCTGCTGGCCGGCAGCGACTACCCGCACCAGATCGGCAGCATCCCGGCGATGCTCGCGTCCCTCCGCGGCCTGCCGATCGCGGACGGCGACAAGGCCGCCATCCTCGGCGGCAACGCCGCCCGGCTCCTGGGACGCTAGGGCCAGAGCCCGCGTGATCGAGCGCTTCTACCGCGTGCTGGTGAGCACGTCGCTGCGCAGCGGCCGGCGGGTCGGCGGGCGGGGAGAGGAGGTCAGCGGCTCGCTCCTCCTGGGCGAGGTCGACACCGTCGAGGGGAGCTTCCGGGCGCTCCGGCAGGTGGAGCTGCCCCCCTCTCCCCACCGCGCCGGCCGCCGCTCGGTGCGCGGCGTGGCGCCGTTCGCGGGGGGGATCGCGGCCTGCAACACGAGCCAGCTCTTCCTCTTCGACCGCGAGCTCGACGGCATCCTCGCAGTCTTCTCCGACCGCCGCTTCGGCGACCTCCACTCGATCGTCCTCCGCGACGGCGTCCTCTACGTAGCGGCGACGGCGGCGGACAGCGTGCTCGGCATCGGCGCCAACTTCGCTGAGGTCTTCGCCTGGTGGGCGGGCGCGGAGCCCGAGCTCTTGGCGTTCGGCGCCGACCACCACCGGCGGCGGCTGCCGGCGGGCGACGACTTCCGCGTGCAGGGGCGCTTCCGCGACCGCTTCCACGTCAACCACGTGACCTTCGACGAGGCGAGCGGCGACATGATCGTCAGCTTGCCCGACCTCCACTTCGAGGAGGGCGTCTCGAAGTTTTGGAACGTCACGCGGCGCCGCTTCCACCTCGCCGGCAACCCCGCCCTCGCGGTCCTCCACGGCCGCATCCACGACGGCGCCATCTTCGGCGGCCACCACTACTTCGGCTGGACGGAGGCGGGGCGGTTCCTCAAGGTCTGCCTGCGCACCGGCGACGTCGCCGCCGCGGTCGACTGCAGCGTGCCGCTCGGCAGCTCGACGGGCAACGCGGTCGCCGTCGAGCACGGCTGGCTGCGGGGCGCCGCGCATCTCGACGACGAGCTGTTCCTCGTCGGGCAGTCGAAGCTGACGCTCTTCCTCGTCGACATGGAGCGCGGGGAGCGCAGCGGACCGCTGCGGCGGCTCGGCGTCGAAGGCGAGACCGACGACCCGGGCCTGGCGATCTACTGCATCGCCAAGCTGTAAGGCTCCATCAACCCCGCCGGCGGCGGTCGCGGTCCCAGTCGCGCTCGTCGATCGTGGCGCCGGGGTCCGGCCACCAGCGCCAGTCCCGCTCCTGCTGGTCGAACGGATGGAGGAAGCGCTCGGCGCCGAAGTCGCCGCCCCATTTCTGCCAGTAGTAGCGGGTGTTCCACAGGGAATGGGTATGGAAGTTCCGCGCCGCGTAGAGGGCGTCGCTGCGGATGGTTTGCGACTCCAGGTGGTCGGCGCCCACGCCGGGCGTGTGGTGCGCCTGCACCCGCCGGACGCCGGCGAGCCGGTCGCAGCGGTAGGTGTAGTCCTGGTCCTCCTTGTAGGCGGGGTAGAAGTTCTCGTCGAACCAGCCGACGCGCTCGACGGCGCGGGCGTGGAGGGCGAAGAAGTTCCAGGCGTGGATGTGCCAGACCATCTCGTCCGGACCCTTCTCGCGCTCCAGCACCGAGGCGAGCGAGCCGGGGTAGAGGAAGGTGTCGTTCGAGCCCAGGAAGACGACCTCGTGGCCGCGCTCGACGCCGGTCTTCAAGATCAGGTTCCAGGAGCCGGCGACGCCCAAGTTTCTCTCCTGGTCGAGGACCTCGGCTCCGTGCCGCGCGGCGAGCGGCGCCAGGTCGGCGGCGAAGGCGGGGTCGACAGTGTTGTTGTTGACGACGACGATCTCGCCGCGGAGATCGACGGAGCCGAGGCAGCGGTCGAGCAGGTCGAGCCGGTTCAGGACCGGGATGCCGAGGAAGAGGCCGCCGCTCAACGATTCACCCTGGCGCCGCGTTCGCGACGGGCCTGGTCCCAGTCGCGCTCGGCGAGCGAGAGGCCGGGGTCCGGCCACCAGCGCCAGTCGCGGTCCGGCCGGCCGAAGGGGCTGCGATGGACCTCCGCCTGGGGCGGGCCGCCCCACTTGGCGAAGTAATAGCGGGCGTTCCACTGCTGGTGGGTGAAGCGGTTGAGCCGCGCGTACTCGGCGTCGCTGCGGATCGTCTGCGAGCCCAGGTGCTTGGCTCCCACGCTCTCGAGCTCCGACCACGACCGCACCGCGCCGGCGAGGTCGCAGCGGTAGGCGTAGTCCTCGTCCTCGTCGTAGGCGGGATAGAAGTTCTCGTCGAACCAGCCGACGCGCTCGACGGCGCGGGTGTCGAAGACGAAGAAGTTCCAACCGCGGATGTGCCAGATCACCTCCGCCTCGCCCTTGTCCATCGTCAGGACCGTCTGCAGGGAGCCGGGGAAGAGGAAGGTGTCGTTGGAGCCGATGACGACCATCGAATGACCGCGCGCCATCGCCGTCCGGATCAGCAGGTTCCAGGAGGCGGCGACCCCGAGGTTGCGCTCCTGGTTCTGGACCTCGAAGCCGCGGCGCGCGGCGAGGCGCGCGAGGCCGGCGCCGAAGGCGGGCTCGACCGAGTTGTTGTTGACGACGACGATCTCCCCCGGTTGATCGACGTAGTCGAGGCAGCGGCCGAGGAGGTCGAGGCGGTTCAGGACCGGGATGCCGAGGAACATGGGGCTGGGGCTCTGCTAAGCTTTCTCGCGAGCGTTGCGGACGATGGATCGATCCTATTTTAGCGCCGGACCTCCCGCGGCCCGGCCGCGGGTCTGCGTCCTCTTCCCGCATCTCATCTTAGGCGGCGGCGAGACCGCCATGATGGAGGTGGCGGAGGGTCTGCGGGAGCGCTTCGACCTCGCGGTCTGCGCTCTCGCCCGGCGGGCGAAGACGGTCGAGCTGAGCGCGGCGCCGGAGCTCCTGGAGCGCTTCCCCGGCGCCTCGTTCGTGCGCGAGCAGGGCGAGCTCGCGGCAGCGCTCGCTTCGGCCGACGTCGTCCTCTGGTACGGCATGGCCCCTCTCATCCCCATGACTTTGGAGAGCATGGAGCGCCGGCCGGCCTCGGTCCGCGTCGTCCACACCAGCAAGGAGGAGGAGGGGGTCCATTTCCACGCCCGCTGGCGGCACGCGATTGACGCCGTCGTCTGCGTCTCGCCCGCCATGGCGCGCGGCATCGCCGGCGCCGTCTTCATCCCCAACACCTGCTCGCCGGGCCGCCTGGCGGGCCCTCGCCGCGATTTCTTCCCCGGCAGCGGCAGGAAGACGCTCGGCTTCCTCGGCCGGCTCTTCTCGTTCAAGAACGTCGACTGGCTGATCGCCCACGCGGCCGAGCTCGACTGCAACCTGCTGATCCAGGGGATCGACACCGGGGAGCTCACCCGCGCCGGCCTGGAGGAGGCGGCCCGCGCCGCTGGCGTCGGCGAGCGGGTCCGGTTCCTGGAGCCCTCCCCCGACGCCGGCACCCTGCTCAAGAGCGTCGACGCGGTGGCCATCGTCTCCCGGCAGGAGGGCTTCCCCATGGTCGCCGTCGAGGCCGGGATGGTGGGAACGCCGATCGTCGCCACCCGGGTGGGGGCGCTCCCCGAGCTCTTCGCCGAGGAGATCCTCTTCATCGACTTCGAAGGCGAATCGGGAAGACCTTCGGTCCCCTCGCTGCGCCGGGCGCTCGCCGCCGCCGGTCCCGCCCACGGCCGGGTGGTCCAGGCGAAGGTCGGCCGGCTCTGCGCGCGCGAGTCGGTCGTCGAGCGCTATGCGGCGCTCCTCCTGGCGGCCCACCAGGAGCGCAGCGCAGCCACCACTTCCAGCCGCTGATTCCATGCGCACCGTCGGCCTCCTGGCGCTCACCCATTCGAGCCGGCCCACCAACCTCGACCGCTGCTCGGTGCAGTTCCTCACCCGCCGCTTCGGCGATCCGCGGCGGCTGTCCGCGCTCCCTCCCTTCGGCGAGCAGAAGCCCGCCGAGCCGCTGTACCACGGCGCGGTGAGCCTTTACCGCCTGGCCAAAGGGGCGCGCGGCCCCCGCGGCAAGCTCCACGTCGAGCCGCTGGGGAGCCTCAAGCGGCAGGACAAGCTGCAGCACGTGACGCTCCTGCCCGGCAGCGGCGGGCGCGAGCTCCTGGCGGCCTTCGAGCAGCGGGTGGAGCGCTGGCGGCTCCGCCTGCCGGTCGCGGAGCTGAAGCGGTTGACGGACGCCGACGTGACGGTCGCAGCGAGTTTCGAGCACCCCCATCTCGCCGGCCTGCACACGATCGAGCCGATGACGCTGGAGCGAGCCGACCGCGCCGTCGTTTCCGCCGCCGCCGCCGACGCCATCCTCCTCCTCGATCCGGCCACCGGCGCCGTCGAGCGGACTCTACGGCTGCCGGCCGCCCTCTACGGCGAGGGCTACCCGCTCACCCCGGACATGGACCTCCGCCGCCACTACATCCCCGACCATCGCCAGGCCACCCACGTCAACGCTGCCTCGCCCGACCGGGAGGGCCGGAGGGTGGTGGTCTCGACCCTCATCCAGGGGGCCATCGGCGTCTTCGACCTGCGCCGCGGCGGCTACGAGGAGGTGACCCGCGGTTTCGTCGGCTGCCACGGCGCCCGCTTCAACGCGGCGGGAGAGATCTACTTCGCGGACAGCACGGCCGGCGCCCTCGTCGTCCTCGCCGCCGACGGCCGCATCGCCCGCCGCTTCGGGGTCGGCTCGCGCTGGCTCCACGACGTCCAGCAGATCGCCGGCCCCCTCTACGCCTTCGCGCTGGCGGACAAGAACGAGCTGCGGGTCTATGACGTGGAGAAGGACGAGCTGCTCTACCGCGAGGCCTTCCTCACCCTGCCCGACGACGACCTCGACGCCGCCTGGCGCGATCCCGGCTTCCTGGGCAACAGCACCCAGGCGTTGTCCTACCGGGCGGTGTGAGAGGTGTCACCAACGGTCGCGGAGGCGGCGGGGTCGAGCGAGGACGGAGCGCAACTGTCTGAGCCCGCAGGGCGAGTTTGAGCACCGCCCGGAGCTCGACCCCGCCTCCTCCTCACGCCCCCGCCGGCGCCGGATACTCCGCGTCCGGGCCGTAGTAGGCGCGGCAGAGGCCGAGGAGCTGGCGGCGCATGGGGGTCTTGGCCTGCTCGGCGAGCCAGGGGGAGGGCTCGTGGCCCTTCCACATGCGCATCCAGCGGTGGCCGTAGTTGAAGAGGAGGACGCGGCGGACGGTGTCGCTGCGGTTGTTGCTGGGGGCGTGCCAGAGGTTGCCGTTGTAGAAATAGGCGCTGCCGGCCTTGCAGGCCAGCCGGACGTGGCCGGGCATCTCCTCCGGCCACTTGGCGCCCGGCACGGGGAAGTCCACGGGGTAGTGGTGCGAGCCGGGGAGGACGAGCGTGGCGCCGCCGTTCTCGGGGACGTCGGTGAGAGCGTAGATCACCCGCGCCATGATCGCCGAGCGGGGATGGTAGACGCCGAAGATGCGGTGGCCGACGTCGGTATGCCAGGCGCTCCCCTTGACCAGGCCGCCCGGCGGGGTCATGTAGTAGGCGTGGTCCAGGAGGGCGACGTCGGGTCCCAGCACCTCGCGGACGAGGGGGAAGACCTTGGGGTGCTCGACGAGGTCGAAGAAGAGGGGGTCGTACTCCAGGATGGCGTCGATCTGCTCGAACTCCGGCACGCGGTTGCCGGGGAGGTCCGGACGGCGGCGCCAGCGGTCTTCGGCCGTGTCGGCAGCCCGCCGCACGGCCGCCAGCTCCGCGGGCGACAGCGCCCCCTCGACCATCAGGTAGCCGTTGGTCTCGAAGAAGAGCCGCTGGGCCTCGGTCAAAACAGGCATCGTCGATCGATTCCCGGCGCGGCGATCAACCGACTCCGGCCGCGGCGCCGAGCGGCGCGTTCGGCCCGTAGGGGTCGGTCAAGCCCAGGAGCTGCCTGCACATCGGCGTCGCCGCCTGGGCGGCCAGCCGCTCGGAGGGGAGATAGCCGTCCCAGATGCGCATCCACTTGTGGCCGTAGGTGTAGATGAGGAGCTTGCGGCGCAGCTCGGAGAGGTTGTTGCCCACGCAGTGGTAGGCGCGGCCGGCCATCAGGTAGGCGCTGCCGGCCGGCAGGCACATGCGCACCGAGGCCGGCATGTCCTCGGGGACCTCGGTGTTGACGGGCCGGGTGCCGAAGAAGACGTGCGAGCCCGGCAGGATCACCGTGCCGCCGCCGTTCTGCGGGATGTCCTGGAGGACGTAGAAGACCTTGATCATCAGCCGCGAGCGCGGATGGTAGACCCCCGGGAAGCCCTCGTCGTAGTGCCAGCCCTTGTGGATGGTGGCGCCGACCGGGGTGATGAAGTAGTCGTTGTCGATCATCATCACGTCGGGGCCCATGAGCTCGCGGACCAAGGGGAGGACGACCGGATGCTCGAGGACCTCCAAGAAGACCGGGTCGTACTCGAGGATGCCGATGACCTGGTCGAGGTCGTGGCGGCGCACGCCGGGGAGGTCGGGGTCCGCCCGCCAGCGCTCCTCCGCCGCCTCGCAGGCGGCCTGGACCCGCGCCAGCTGATCCGGGGGGAGGGCGTCCGGCACCACGAGGTAGCCGTTCGCCTCGAAGAAGTAGCGCTGCTCCAGGGTGATCGCCGGCATCTCTCTCATCCCCCGTGTCGCTGCATGGCTGGCGGGCGCAGATTATAATCCAGCGTCTCCAAGCATCGCTGCAACCAATCGAGGGAGAAGGCCATCGAAGAGCCGTCGCGCGAGGTGCGGTGGGAGCGGATGTTCCCGGACGAGCTGGAGGCCGCCTTCACGGCCTGCCCGGCCGCCTGGTTCGCCTACGGCCTGTGCGAGCCGCACGGCCCGCAGAACGTCCTCGGGCTCGACGGCCTCAAGGCCCATGCCCTCCTCGTGCGGGCGGCCCGCGAGCACGGCGGCATCGTGGCGCCCCCCGATTGGTGGCACGTCCACGAGATCGGCCGCTACGCCATCTGGGGCGCCCGGCACGTCGGCGAGGCCCGCACCTGGCTGACCGCCGTGCCGCCGTGGGTGCACTTCAAGAACGTCTGCTACCACGTGCGCGCCGCCGACGTCCTCGGCTTCCACGCCGCCATCCTCCTGACCGGCCACTACGGCCCCAACTGGCAGGACCTGAAGACCCTGGTCGACCTCCTGCAGCCGCACGTCCGCGCGCGCCTTCACGGCCTCCCCGACTTCGAGGCCAACCGGCCCGGCTTCCCCGGCGACGGGGCCGACGGCGATCACGCCGGCAAGGTCGAGACCTCGCTCCTCTGGGCCCTGGAGCCGGACTGCGTCCGCCCGGAGAGCATCCCCGAGAACCCCGTCTTCCCTCTCTTCGCCATGGGCAAGGACGCGGCGCAGTCGAGCCTCGCGGCCGGCGAGCAGATGGCCGGCGACATCGTCGCCTGGCTGGGAGCCAAGCAGCGGGAGCTCCTCGCCGCCTACGACCCCGCCCGCCCCGCCCGCCTCCGCACCTTCGACGACGTCGAGGATTTCTGGGACCAGGAGGTGCGCCCGGTCCTCCCCGACTTCAAGAGCCTCAAGGGCTCGTGGAAGGAGACGGAAGCGCCGCCGGAAGGGTCGCGCTGGAGGGAGGGCTGGCTCCCTAAGCGGGTGCCCTGAGCTCCTTCAGGGGCATGTCGGGAAGGCTCCCGTGTCCTCGATCGGCGCGAAGGCTTTGCCCTGGGAGTTGGTATAGGTCCTGAACTTGCCGGTCTGCATGTCGGTCACCGTGATCACGGTGTTGACGTTGGTGAGCCCGCCGGCGAAGACCCAGTAGTGGCCGCCCAGGCCGCAGCCGTTCAGGACCTTGACGACGATCTCGACGTTGTTGGCGTCGAAGAACCAGAAATAGCCGGTGTCGGAGGTGAGCCCCACGGCCTGCGCCGGCCCGGACTGACCTTGCGAAGTGTGGAAGGTCGCCTGCACCTTGAAGCGGCTGTTGTTGAGGCAGAGGGTCTCGGCGTCGGGGACGCAGACGACCGCGGCACACGCCAGGCCGAGCATGTAGGTCCCCGTCGCCGACGGCGTCATGGTCGTGGCGGCGATCGTCCAGGTGCCGGTCGAGGTGAGGACGTGCGCGATCTTCGAGTTCGTGCCGCCGCCGCCGTTGTCGTCCGAGGTGTTGTCGGTCGGCGTGACCCCGTCCGGCGAGAGCAGATAGAGGAGG
>DATNKQ010000200.1:0-12080 GCA_035603315.1 Thermoanaerobaculia bacterium | reverse complement strand
CTTCGCGCCCAAGGCCCACTGGGATCTCGGGACGGCGCTGGGGATCCTCGACTTCGAGCGCGGCGCGAAGGTCACCGGCGCCCGCTTCACCGCCTACTTCGGCGCCGGCGCCCAGCTGGAGCGCGCCCTCATCTCCTTCATGCTCGACCTCCACACGAGAGAGCACGGCTACCGCGAGGTCCTGCCGCCCTTCCTGGTCAACCGCGACAGCCTCATCGGCACCGGCCAGCTCCCCAAGTTCGAGCCGGACCTCTTCAAGCTGGAGGGGCACCCCTACTACCTCGTCCCCACCGCCGAGGTGCCGCTCACCAACCTCCACCGCGACGAGATCCTCGACGAGAGCGCGCTCCCCATCCGCTACACCGCCTACACCCCCTGCTTCCGCAGCGAGGCGGGTTCCTACGGCAAGGATGTCCGCGGCCTCATCCGCCAACACCAGTTCAACAAGGTCGAGCTGGTGCAGCTGACGACGCCGGAGACGAGCTACCAGGCCCTGGAGGAGCTCACCGGCCACGCCGAAAAAGTCCTGCAGCTCCTGGAGCTGCCCCACCGCGTCCTATGCCTCTCGACCGGCGACATGGGCTTCGCCGCCGCCAAGACCTACGACATAGAAGTCTGGTTAGCCGGCCAGGGCACCTACCGCGAGATTTCCTCCTGCAGCAACTGCGAGGACTTCCAGGCCAGAAGAGCCAACCTTCGCTACCGTCCCGAAGGAGGCAAGCCGAGGCTCCTCCATACGCTGAACGGTTCGGGGTTGGCGGTAGGAAGGACGTTGGTTGCAATCCTCGAGAACTACCAGCGCGAGGACAGCTCGGTCGACGTGCCGGCGGCGCTGCGGCCCTACATGGGGGGGTTGGCGCGGATCGGCGCTTTGCAGTAGCAAAGGACTCGCCCCCAGAGCCAGACCTCGGAGATTACTTGTAGGCGCTGTCTCCGCAGAAGCAGCACCTAGGCTGCAGAGCCCGCCCGGGTCTCCGACTGGCTTCATCCCAGACAAGAAGAAGATGCGAAGTAGTAACATTGTAGAAGCGCTCCAGGCGGAGGTACGGAATGACGCGATCGAAGACGCTCTCGGCGGTGACACTCGGAGTTTCGTTGGCGGTCAGGGCGGCTGCTTCGCCGGCGGGAGATCCCGCGCTGCCTCCTGCCCCGCCGACCGCCGAGAGTCCGCACGTCGGGGCCGGCGTCCTATTGCACGACCAAGGGGACTACGACGGCGCCATTCGCGAGTACCAGAAGGCCCTGGACGAGAATCCCGCGGACGTCGTCGCGCTTTACGAGATGGCCTTCTCGTACCTTGCGAAGAAGGATTGTCCGCAGGCGATTGCGGTGGCTGAGAAGGGGCTAAAGGTCGGCCACGGATACGCGGCGTCGCTCTACCTCGTCATCGGCGGTTGCCGCGACGATCTGGGCGATCCGAAGGGGGCGATCGCCGCCTATGAAGCGGGTATCGCGGCCGAGCCGACCACGGCTCTGTTGCACTTCAATCTCGGCGTCACCTACTCCAAGCTGCGCGACTGGCGCCAGGCGCGTTTGGCGTACGAGAAGGCCCTATTCCTGGATCCCGCCCACGCCAGCAGCCACCTCGGCCTGGCGGAGGTATACGAAAAGGATGGTTACAAGGTCCCCGCGCTCCTCGCCCTCCTGCGCTTCCTCTCCCTCGAGCCCGCCTCCGAGCGCTCGCGCGGCGCGCTGGCGAGCGTCGACCGCGTCTTCCACGCCGGCGTCACGCCGGGAGAGAAGCCCGGAGACTTGACGGTCACGATCGATTCGAAGGCCAAGACGGACGAAGGCGATTTCGGCCCGCTGGAGACGGGGATGCTCCTGGCGCAGGCGGCCCAGAACGCCGAGCAGTTCGAGAAGACGAAAAGCGAGCCCGAGCTCACGGTCGGCCGGCTGGAGTCGCAGATCGGCATGCTGGCGGAGGGCGGTGACTTGAAGACCCCCGGCTTCGCCGCCCGGCACTACCTGCCGTTCTTCAGGCAGCTCCAACAGAAGGGCCTGGCGCGGACCTTCTCTTACTACGTCTACCAATCCAGCGAGGTGCCCGGCGTCTCCCGCTGGCTCGCGGAGCATTCGAAGCAGGTGGACGACCTCAAGCGCTGGCTGGCCGCTCCAGCCGCTCCCGCCGGCATGATTCGTTATTAGGCTGGTCCCGCCGAATCTCAGAATTCGACGTGCGCCCGCGTGCCGGCGACCGCCACGGGTCCGCGGTCGCGGTTGTAGGCGGGGTGCTCGACGAACTGGAAGTCGGCGGTGAGGAAGAGATGGGCGGCGATCTTGCCGCGATAGTAGACTTCGGCGATCTCCTCGTAGCCGTAGCGCAGCCTGCCGTCGCCTAAGATGAAACCGTAGCCTCCGGACCGCAGATAGTCGCGGTGGTCGGCTGAGAGGCCGTTCAGCACGGCAGCGATGCCGACCACGTCGTCCTCCCGGTGCCAGCGGCTGCCGGTCAGGTTCAGGCCGGCGGCAGCGGTGCGGTCGATCTCGGTGAAGGCAAAGGACTCGGTGTGCCCGTCGTTCCAGCCGAGATGCGCGAAGGCGCCCAAGTCGCGCGCGATCTTCTGTTCGAGACGGACCCCGAATCCGTACTTGACTCGGTAGGCGCGGCTGAGTGTGACATCCGGTCCCTGCGGGCCGGGGCTCTCGATGGCCTGGCGGTAGCTCCCCATGTGGGCGCCGTTGCGGTAGACCAGGAGCCGTACCGTTCCAGGCCGGCGGAGGAGGTGAGTCGACCGCTCGAGCTCGGCAACCTGGCCGAGGGCGGCGGGGAGGCGATGATCGAACTCGGCGCCGTTCGCCACCTTGGGCATCGAGAAGGCGCCGTAGCGCAGGCCCCAGCCGGGCCGTTTCCATTCGACGACGCCGCCGAAGGTATAGCCGCGGGTGTCCGCCGGATAGTCCCAGGCGCCGTTGTCCATCAACGCCCAGTTCATGAACTGGCCGCGAGGATCGTGGCTGTAGGCGTTGCCGTCGAAGAAGTCGGCGGCGCTGACCTTGCCCAGCGTGATGGTCATGCGTGACGCGGGGAGGGTGCCGGCGAGCTGATGGACGTCGCCCTCGACCTTCTCGCTCGCGTTCCCGAGAGCTAGGGTCTGGCGGTAGAAGAGGCGGGCGACATAGCCCGTGGGCGTGGGGCTGCTGACGCGCTGGATATCGCCGTTGGGGAAGCCGGCGATGCCGGTGACGCCGCTGAACCCTTCGCCGCCGGCGATCTCGGGGTCGAGGAAGATCTCGCCCCCCTTCCAGGGCAGGCGCGCGCCGAGGAACAGCGTCGCCGTCACGGACGTGCGCCGCGGCTCGCTCTGCTCCAGGCTGTTGGCGCCGGAGTATTTCGCCGGGAAGTGGTCGTGTTGTTCGGAGATGACGGTCGCCTGAGCGTGGGCGCTCCACTCCTCCTCTTCCGCGGGCGGCGGCTCCGCGGCGGGCTCCGCCGCCCGAAGCAGCGCCGGCAGGGCAAACAGACAGCAACCGGTAAACGCGCCGGCGCGGGCCCATCGGCGGAGTCGGCGGCGATGGCAGCGAGGCGCAGAGGCTGTGAGGATCATGGACAGGGCGCTCACGATTCTGGTCCTGTGAAGAAACCGCGTCTTGGGCGAGATCGCTGCCCCGGGCAATGTCTTCGAGGCGCCAGAAATCATACCGTGAGACGGTCCCAACGCCCGCCTCGGTCCGTCTCTTTCGGGATAACATCGTGTAAAAGGCCCATGCAATTCAGCCGCGCGTATTGCGGCCTTCTCCGGGAGGTTTGCCCTGCAGCGTGAGAGGACTACGGTCGAAATGGTGGCGAAGTGAGCGAGCTTCTCACCTCTGCCGTGCCGCCGGTCTCGGCTCCCTACAAGAACCGCAGCGGCGGCCTCGTCGCCTTCGGCGTCCTCGAGCTGCTCTTCGCCCTCGGCTGCCTCTTGCTGCTTGCCTTGCTGGTGGTGGGCACCCGCTTGCAGCCCACCGGCATGCCTCCGGGCTATTCGCCGCCGAACCTCACGGTGGCTTCCCTCTTCTACCTGTTCCTGGCGGTGGCGTTCGGCTGGCTGGGGGTCGGCTCGATCCTGGCGCGCCGCTGGGCCTGCGCGTTGAGCCTCGCCTGCGCTTGGCTCTGGCTGGTCCTGGGCACCGTCGCCGGCGTCTTCCTGTTCCTTGCCCTGCCGCGGATCTTCGCCACCCTGCCGGAGATGCCGACCTCCGGCGCCCGGGCCGCCGCCATGGGGTGCGTCGCCATCGTCTGGGTGATTTTCTTCCTCATCCTGCCGCTCGCCTTCGTGCTCTTCTATGGAAGCCGCAACGTGCGCCGCACTTGCGAGGCGCGCGATACCCGGCCGCGCTGGACCGACCGCTGCCCCCTCCCGGTGCTGGCGCTGGTCGTGCTGTCCGCCGTGGCCGTTCCCTTGCTCGCCCTGTCCAGCCTCCATCCGATCATCGCCGCCTTCGGCTGGATCCTGACCGGCCCTCCGGCGGCGGTCGCCTTCCTCGTCCTCGCCGCGCTCGAGGCGGTGGCCGCCTGGGGCCTCTATCGCCTGCGGCCGGCCGCCTGGTGGGGGCTGCTGGCACTGTGGCTGCTCGGCGGCATCTCGTCGCTTCTCACCTTCCACCGCGGCATCGACTGGGAAAAGTACCTTCGCGCCTCGGGCCAGCCCGACAACCCGATGGTGCGCCAGATGACGACGGGCCTGTTCCAGGACCCGCTTTTTATCGGTGCTATGACCCTCGTGGGCGTCGCCTGCCTCGGCTACATGCTGTGGATTCGGCGCTACTTCGTGCCGCGGCCGACCTGACGGCGGTGGGGGGTCAGGTGTCTTCTGGGAAGTCGAGCTCCGGCAGCGTGAATCGATTTCAGCCGGCCTGAACCGAGTTCCGGCGATCTGAATCGAGCTCAGCCGGCGGGAATCGAGTCCCCGCGACCTGAATCGAGTCCCCGCGGCCGGAATCCAGTTCCGGCGAGCTGAATCGAGTTAAGTCGGTCTGAATCCAGTTCACGCGACCGGTACCGGGTTCACGCCGCCGGGATCGAGTCCCGTTGAACGGGATCGAGTCCACACGGAAAAATCGCCAACCGTAGTGTCAGACCTTGCAAGACTTGACATGTCGATATACCATAGCGACATCTTCGGGGATCATCCCTGCAGAGGAAAGAAAGGGCTCAGCGCGTCTATGCTGTCAGAGCAAGTTCGTCGCCTGGTGCAGTGCCTCGTCGTCGCCTTGCCGATCGGGATGAGCGGAGTCGGCCTCGCCGCCCAGCCGCCGCCCGTCGTCGCCTTTGCCAGCCCGGCGCTGCCGACCACGGCGGACGCGGTGAGCCTGGCGGTCCTGCCGACCTGCAACGCCGTGGAGGTCCCGACCCGCGTCGGCAACACCATCACCTTGGAGGTGGGTCCGCTGATCCCGGGCCCTATCTGCCCGCGCGCCGCCCTCTTCCCCCTGGGAATGCTGCCGGCGGGGAGCTATACGATCGAGGAGAGAGACTTCTCCGGCACTCTCTTGGGCTCGAGCGTCTTTCAGGTGACGGCGCCGAGCACCAGCCTCCAGCTCCTGGGCGGCCGCTTCGCGGTGACCGCCTCGTGGACCGAACCGGGAGGAAGCCACGCGGCCCATCCGGCCGCCGCCGTCCAGTTCAGCGACGAGTCGGGCTACTTCTGGTTCTTCGACCCCACCAACGTCGAGCTGTCGGTCAAGGTCCTCGACGGCACGCCCTTGAACCACCACTTCTGGGTCTTCATCTCCAGCATGACCAACGTCGCCTACACGGTCACCGTCGAGGACACGGCGCCCGGCTGCCCGCTGTTCGCGACTGATTGCCCGACGAAGACTTACACCGCGAAGCAGGGGACCAACCGGAACTTCATCGACCTGGGCTCGTTCTCGGAGCCCTGACAGCGAATCACCCCACAAGGGAGAAAGGGCTCGGTGTCCCCCATGCTGCCAGAGTCAGCTCGGCGTCTGTTGCGGTGCCTCGTCCTCGTCTTGCCGATCGTGTTGTGCGGAGCCGCCCTCGCGGCCCAGTCTCAGATCGTCGCCTTTCCCACCCCCGCTTTGCCCACCACGGCGGACACGGTGAGCATCGCGGTCCTGCCGACCTGCCTCGAGGTGCTCGACCCGACTCGCGTCGGCCAGACCATTACCCTGGTATCGGGTCTGCCGGTGGACCCCTTCTTTCCCTGCCCCGTCGCCGGGCTCTTTTCCCTGGGTACCCTGCCGGAGGGGAGCTATACGCTCGAGCAGAGGGATTTCTCCGGCACTCTCTTCGCCTCGCGCGTCTTTCAGGTGACAGCGCCGAGCACCCATCTCAATCTCCTGGGCGGCCGCTTCGCGGTGACCGCCTCGTGGACCGATCCGGGAGGAAGCCACGCGGTCCACACGGCCTCCGCCGTCCAGTTCAGCGACGAGTCGGGCTACTTCTGGTTCTTCGACCCCAGGAACGTCGAGCTGTCGGTCAAGGTCCTCGACGGCACGTCCATCAACCATCACTTCTGGGTCTTCATCTCCAGCATGACGAATGTCGCCTACACGGTCACCGTCGAGGACACGGCCCCCGGCTGCCCGATATTTACCACCAACTGCCCGACGAAGACCTACACCTCAAAGCAGGGGACCAACCGGAACTTCATCGACCTGGGATCGTTCTCGGCGCCCTGATGGCCATCCGGTCGGCCCACCCTCAAGGAGCACATCATGATGAGAACGCAAGTCCGAATCCTCCTCGCGGCGGCGATGTTTGCCGGCGCGCTCCTCCCCGCCATGAACAGGGCCGAAGCCCAGTCCTGCTCTCCCTCTGCCGTCGTCTGGAACTGCTGGGAGGGCACCCTCGCCGTCACGCTGGGCCCGAACGTCGATCCCTACCGCGACCTCAAGCTCAAAGTGACCTTCAGTCAACTCGGTCAGTCGAGCTTCACCTCGTACGTGTTCTGGGACGGCGGCAGCACCTACAAGTTCCGTACCGCCTTCCCCGCCAGCGGCACCTGGTCTTGGAGCGTGACGTGCGAGGCCGGGTGCTCCGGGACGGGATTCAGCCCGTCGTCGAGCTCGGTCACCGTCGCCTCGTATGTCGACCCCAATCCGAGCGACCCCAATCCGCTCTACACTCACGGCCTCCTCCAGGTCGGCACCTCCGGTCTGACAGCGTTCCACTATCTGGCGCACAACGACGGCACCCCGTTCTTCTGGCTCGGCGACACGACCTGGGACGGCCCGGTGCGCGCGACCTCGACCCAATGGACCACCTATCTCGCCGACCGCAAGTCGCGGCGATTCGCCGTCGTCCAGATCGCACTGCCGGTGGATACGATGCGCACCTGCGGCCTGCAACCGACCGATGCGTCGGGCTTTCAGCCGTTCACCAAGATTTTCGCCGGGTGCAGTTCGAGCGACCCCATACCCAACTCCTGCTGGCGGTGGAACCCCGCCTTCTGGCAGGCTTTCGAGAAGAAGGTTCAGGCGGCCAACGACCAGGGGATGGCGGTCACCATCGTCGGTCTGATGGAGCGACTCATCGAGGGATGCAACAACGGCCAGGGCTACCCGACCCTGAACGACTCCAAGATCTATGCCCGCAACATCGCCTCCCGCTTCTCGGGCAACCACGTGGTCTTTTCGCCCGGGTTCGACCGCAAACCGGATGTCGCGCTGTCGACCTGCACCGCCTCCTCCTCGGCCCTGACCTGCCGGATGCGGACGATCGGCCAGGAGGTCAAGAACGCCGCTCCCCGACATCTGGTGACCAACCACTGGGCTGGCACGGCCGACGCGGTGGCGGACATGGAGCCGTTCCAGGCGGAAAGCTGGCTCGATTTCCAGCTGTTCCAGAGCGGCCAGGCGAAGAACAGCAGCACCCAGCTCCAGACCCTCACGCAGCGAGCCCGGGAGATCCCCGCCACCCTGTGGCCCTTCACCCCGCTCAAGCCCAACGTCAACGGGGAGTCCATCTACGACGGCGGCAACGGGGGAGCGGCGCCCTATAACGCCTACAGGGCCCGCCAGACCGCCTATCTGTCCCTCCTCTCCGGCGCCGTCGGCTACACCTTTGGCGTGCAGGGGGTCTGGGACTGGGGCGAGTATGGTTCCGACTACCTCACCGGCATGGCCCGGCCCTCGAACACCCAGATGCAGTACCTCGGTGCGCTGTTCCGCAGCGGCGCCTGGCAGCAGATCGTTCCCGAGCCCAGCCGGATCCAGAACCAGGCGCCGGACAACCGGCAGGACCTGAAGATGGTCCTGTCGCGGGACGTCAACGGCGCCTTCCTGGTGGCCTACCTGCCGGGCAACCCGTCGATCAAGATCAGCCTCTCGGGCCTTCCCAGCGTGCCGCGCAACGGCGTTTGGTTCGACCCCCGGACCAGCGTCTCCTACACGGCCACCGGCGTGGTCGATCCGCTGGACAGCCAGTCCTTTACCTACACGGCGCCCACCTGCCCGGGCTCCGGCGATCCAAGCTGCCCGACCGAGCCGGACTGGGTCCTCATCCTGGCGTAGGCGGCCGGGCGTCCCCAAGAGGTTCTGCAGCCTGGCCGCCCCTAGTCGATCTCGCGGGCGGCCCGGCTGCCCAGAGCCATGACGGCGTTGGTCGCCGCCAGGACGGCGCCCGCGCCGACGAAGAGGGCCGGCAGGCTCCAGTGGGCGACGACGCCGCTGATGGCGTAGGACACCGGCACCAGGCCGACGGCGGAGAACATCAGCACGCTCATCACGCGGCCGAGGACGGCGCGCTCGACCCGCGCCTGCATCCAGGCGCTGAACTGCACGTTGACGAATCCCACCCCCAGGCCCATCACGGCCAGCATGGCCGCGATGACGGCGAACTTGAGGACCAGGCCGACGACGACGAGCTCGAGGCCGGCGAGAAGGCCCATGACGATGAACTGGAGGCCGCGCCGCCGCGGCCGCTTCACCATGCCGCCCAGGAGCAGGCCCGCCAGGGTGCCGCCGCTGAAGCAGGAGAGGAAGGTGCCGAACGCCGCCGCCGAACCGAAGCGGAACTTGGCCACCGCGGCGAGGCCGACGCCGACCGGTCCGGCGACGCAGAAGTTGATGGTGGCGAAGGCCAGCATCAGCGACGCCAGGGCGCGGTCGGCGCGCACGGCGCGAAGCCCTTCGCCGATCGAGTGCAGCATGCCGGGACGGGCCGGCGCGCCGGCGGCGGGCGCCGGCGCCTTCGGCGGGTCGGGGATGCGGAAGAGCGCCACGATCACCGCCAGGAAGCTCACGGCGTCCAGGGCGAGCGCGCCGGCAATGCCCCACAGCTTGACCAGGATGCCTGCCGGCGCCGGCCCGACCATCTGCGCCAGCACGGTCGAGCCCTGGAGGAGGGCGTTCGCCGCCGGCAGCTGCTGCGGCTGGACGAGGGTCGGCGTCAGCGTCGGCCCGGCGGGGAACGAGAAGGCGTCGGCGATGCCGAAGCAGAACGTCAACACGTAGAGCTGCCAGAGGGCGACGGCGTGGAAGCCGACGAGCGCCGCCACGGCGCCGACGAGGAGCGCGCGGACCGCCGCCGTGGTCATCAGCACCCGCCGCGCCGAGATGCGGTCGGTCACCGCGCCGCCCAGGAGCATGAGGGCGGCGCGCGGCACCGCCGCCGTCATCAGGATGGTGCCGAGCGCCACGCTCGATCGCGTGAGCTGGAGGACGAGCCAGGGGAGCGCCACGAGGTAGAACTGGTCGCCGAGGAGCGAGATCGTCGAGCCCAGCCACAGGTTGCGGAAGTGCGGCAGGGTCAGCGGATGCGCCAGCTTGGCCGCGGCTGCCGGGACCGCCGCGGCGGGGGGCAGGGGCAGCGACGGCGTGGCAGCTTCTGCGGGCTCCATACGTGAGTCTCTTTCTTCCGCGCGGACCGTTGCGCGCCCAGGGTGTCGATGGCGGTCTGGCGCAGGGCGTCGCGGAGCTCGTAATTCTAGTATGCAGCGCGCAAGGAACGATCCGGCGCCGGCGGAGGAGTAGCGCCCGGACCTGTGCCGGGCGCCCACCGACCTCGGGGTGCGGCGGCGCGGCATTCGTAATAAGGTTCTCGACCGCGCCATGTCCCGCTCCCGGCTCGAACGCCTGCTGCTCGCCCTGCTCCTGGCGCTCGTCGCCGGCGTCTGCCTGGCGCGGGGGATCGGCCTCCTCCGCGATCCCCACCGGCTGGACGCCCACGACGAGCGGGCCTGGTTCGATTGGGCCTACATGCGCCCCGACTCCGCGGCCATCTTCGCGCGCGCCGCGCAGTCGCTCATCCATGACCAGGTGGTCTGCCTGCTGGTCCCCCGCGGCCCGCGCTCCGCCCAGTGGTACCGCTTCATGTCCAACTACTACCTGCTGGACCAGCGGATCGCCGTCGTGCGGGAGCGGGGGTCGGGGAAGCGGCTGCCGCCGCAGGCGACGGTCGTCGTCATCAACTGGAAGGGGGAGGTGCGGGTGCGGAATGGCTCTGGCGCAGATCGAGGAGGCGGCGGAGATGGCGGCGGCCGGCCCCGCTGAGCTCGCGGCGGGGGCGGCGCTGGCGCTCCTGGTCGGCGCCTCCTTCCTCTGGCCGCGGGCGCCCCGCCGCGCCGCCACGCCGGCCGGCCTCGCCTTGGCGCTGGTCGCGGGCGTCACTCTGCTGGTCGCCCTCTCCTTCCCTCTCGCCCGCCTGGGCGCCCCCTTCACCGGCGGCTCGATCGCCGCCTTCTCGATCCTCCTGGCCGCCGTCAGCTGGCTCACCGGCCGCTTCCGCACTGCCCTGGAGCTGGGTCTGGAGCTCGAGCCGGCGGCGCCGGGAGACCACTGGTCGGCCGCCGCCGGCCTCCTCGTCGTCTTTGGCCTGGCGCTCTTCGCGGTCAAGCTTTCGCTGGCACCGCTGTGGACCTGGGACCATTTCGCGGTGTGGGGGATCAAGACCCGGCGCATGGTGGTCGACGGCATGCTCGACCTCGGCTTCATCGACCTCTCGGTCTTCCGCGCCGAGCCACACTACCCGCTCGGGCTGCCCTGGGCCTGGCGCCTGCTGAGCTTCGGGGCGCTGCCCGGCGACTTCGCGTTCAAGGCCTGCCACGCCCTCTTCGCCCTGGCGCTCGTCGCCGTCACCCGGCACGGCGCGCTCCTGCTTTCCGGCTCGCGCCGGATCGCCAACGGGCTGGCGGCCTGGCTCGCCGTCTCGCCCGTGCTGTGGGACACTATCGGCGTCGGCCATGCCGACCTGCCGCTGGCGCTCTGGATGGCCTCCGCGCTCGTCGTCGGAGTCAGCGGGCTGGACAGTTCAACAGCCGTGGCTGACGGGCAGGCCGACGGCCGCGGGATCTGGCCGCTGGCGCTGGCCGGCGCCCTCGCCGGCTTCCTGCCGTGGATCAAGCAGGAAGGGGTGATCGTGGCGCTCGCCATCGTCGCCGCCCTGGGCCTGCTGATCGTCCGGTCCGGCGCGCCGGACCGCCTCCGGCGGCTCCTCGCGCTGGTGCTCCTGGCGGGCGCGATGATCGTCGCCGGCCGCCTGGAGCTCAACGTCGCGCACACCCACGGGATCGATTTCTTCGCCGGTCCCTGGTGGACCCGCGCCGCGGAACGCATCGCCCAGCCGGGGGAGATCCTGCACCTCGCCGCCACTTTCCTCCTCGCACCCGACTGGCTGGGTTTCTGGATCGTCTTCGCCGCCGCCTGCGTCGTCGCCGCCGCTTGGCGCCGCGGCACGGCGGCGATCCTCTGCGGCCTCGTCGTCGCGCTCGTCGGCGTCTACGTCTCCATCTACTTCGTCACCTCGCTGCCGCCCATCAACCACCTGCGCGGCTCTTTCTTCCGAATCCTCTGCCCCCTAATGCCGGTGGGTCTCCTCGCCATCGCCGCCCTCTTCCGGCCGGCAGCGGCGACGGAAGCTCCGGAATGACCGACTTCGCTCCCGTCCTCCGCGCCCTCTATCGCGGCCCGCGGGGAACGGCCGCCGGCGTCGCCAATCCCTACCGCGACAGCGCGCCGGACCTCGATCTGCCGGCGGCGGCGCGGCGGCGGCGCGCCAACCTCGAGGCCTACCTCGACCTCGTGGGGAGCCCGCGGTGGGTGCTGCTGGGGGAGGCGCCGGGATTCCGTGGCGGCCGCTTCTCGGGGATCGCCTTCACCAGCGAGCGCCAGCTGGCGGGGACGGACGGGCG